>NZ_JCBDGU010000045.1:0-127385 GCF_059834255.1 Vibrio sp. R11-SG3-ISO9 | reverse complement strand
CCGCGGGCAACAGTGGCCGTCATCCTGACAGCAACATCAGAAATCTAGTTTTTCAATGACGATTGGAGAACAAGCTTGCGTATAACTGTCATTCCCCTAGACTGACGAAGGAAGGAGTAGGGAATCTCTTTCAGCAAGCACTAATTCACCAGTAATAAAAAAGGATTGACGCAAAACGCCAACCCTTAACAATTCTTCTCGAATCTCGAATCTCGAATCTCGAATCTCGAATCTCGAATCTCGAATCTCGAATCTCGAATCTCGAATCTCGAATCTCGAACTTAGTACTGATCTTCCGACCAACCATCACTATCCGACATATCCGGAGCACCCGCGATACTGTTCTCTTCGTCGGCCCACTCACCGAAATCAATCATCTGACACTGTTTGCTACAGAAAGGGCGATGTGGACTCTGCTCACCCCACTCAACATTAGTCTGACATTGTGGGCATTTAACGATGGTGATTTTCTTAGACATAATGGTTCTTAGTTGGGTGTGGTTCTAGAATTGTAGGCCTGAGCATGGCTCAAGCCAACTTTAATAAGGTATTTAGCGACAAATAAGCTAGCTGCAGACAGCGAGCTCAAATTCGATATCTTGAGTGCACGCCTGACCACTTTCAAAACACATAAACTTCACGGCAAAGCGGTTTTTGTGTCCTGAAATCATTGGGTAAGCGCCATACTGCATTGGAATTGAGAGTCGTAAGATATTGGCCTCTTCAGCATCGCTCTGGAAGAAGCCTGCACGAGCGATTTGTGGTTGGAAGCGACCCGTTTCACGAGTTAGCTTTAACCATAGGGTTAGCGCGTCATACAGAGGCTGTAAGCTATCCATCCAAGCTTTAGCATCGTTCATTCTCTTATCGAGAGGCAGATGTAGCCAGTAGTGCAGAGCCGGTAAGTCAAAGCAGCATGAACCACCCGGAAGGTTGAAACGCTGACGAATGGCACTCAAGAAGCGATCTTCTTTAAGAGATTGGCCAAAGCGTTCAGCTAGCATTAGTTCACGGTAGATGCTGCCGATGTCTTCTAGCAGTGAAGTGAGCATCTCTTGATCGACGCCTTCGACATTGAGCCAGCTCTTGTACGTTACACGCTGCTTCTCAATGTCTTTTGCCAGTTCACTCTTTAGCTGAATTTGCTCAAAGATTTCGATCAGATCGAAGATTGAACGAAAGAATAGTTGGTACTGCTGAGCATCTGAAAATGTTGAAGACAGGTGCAGTTGCCTCAAGAGGGATTCCACTCTTAAGTAGATACGTGTTTTCTCATTTAGAGGATGTTCAAATTTATGAGTGATCATCAAGCAAACCTTCATTCAACATAAGACTATTTTTACCGATCTTGTGTGCTTATTGCTAGATACTTTTGATGTAATTCTGTGATTTGAGGCAAAAGATCTTGGTTTTTAGTATGGTTTTTAATCACGTCGTCCGCAACCGCTAAACGCTGCTCTCGTGAAGCTTGTGATTTGAGGATCGCTTTGACCTGTTCTTCAGAGACATTGTCTCGGTTCATAGTGCGTTCAATCTGAACTTCTGTAGGAACATCAACAATTAAAACGCGATCTGCCATACCTTGCATCTGGTTTTCAATCAGTAAAGGTGCAACGAGTAAACCATAGGGAGAGCGAATGTTTGTCAGCCCTTCTTCAATCTTATTGCGGATCATTGGGTGAAGCAGTGCATTCAACCAAGTTTTGTCTTCTGGATTAGTAAAGATCTGTTCACGAAGCTTAGCTCGGTTGAGGGTACCGTCTTCTAGAAGGATCGCTTCGCCAAAATGTTCAGCAATCTGGCGTAGTCCGTCACTGCCGACTGCTACGACTTCACGAGCCACGATATCGGCATCGACAATATCGATGTTGAAGTGCTCTTGAAATAGGTCTGCAACGGTGGTTTTTCCGCTAGCAATGCCGCCAGTGAGGCCAATAATGGTCGCCATAAATTAAATTCCTAAAACCGAAGTAAAATACCAAGCCATAATGTTCTCGCCCCAAATCAAACTTATCCAACCGGCAATAGCGAGGTAAGGACCAAAAGGGAAGGCTTTGTCGATGCCTTGCTGTTTCAATCGCAGCTGAATTAAACCAAACACAAGACCGACAAGTGAAGAGAGCAATATGATCATCGGTAGGTGTTGCCAACCAAGCCAAGCCCCTAATGCAGCGAGGAGTTTGAAATCGCCATAGCCCATGCCTTCTTTGCCTGTCAGGAGTTTAAATAGCCAGTAGACTGACCATAGAGCCAGATAGCCAGCCATTGCTCCTATTACAGAATCTTGGAGGGAAATAGGACTAATGCCAAACAACGCAAGTGCAATACCTGACCAGACCAATGGTAGAGTGATTTGATCGGGCAGTAGCATGGTGTCAAGGTCGATGAAGGTCGCCGCAATCAAAGCAAAGGTAAAAAAGATCAGTGCGATTGCGTAGTAACTAAAGCCAAAGTGAACTGCAACAAAGCCACACATCACCGCAGTGAGCAATTCAACGAAAGGGTAGCGTGGGCTGATTGGGTTCGAACACTTTCGACATTTGCCTTTCAAAAATAACCAGCTGAGTACCGGAATATTATCGATGGCTCGGATCTGCGTTTCACACTTTGGGCATGTCGAACGAGGCACGCTGAGGTTATACGTCCCCTTTGGCATCGGAATCTTATAATCAGGAAAGCTCTCAGAGCACTCTTGTTGCCACTCTCGCTCCATCATAATTGGTAAACGATGGATAACGACGTTGAGAAAACTACCGATGAGTAGGCTGAAGATAAAAGCTAATACGGGGAATAGCCAAGGATAGTAGTGAAATACTTCCATAGAGTCCTGTCCACTGGGGTCTAACTGGCGAGAGCCATGAGTGTGTCATTGATTATTGCCTATCCTAACACACTCATTAGATTAAAGATCGGTAAGTACATCGCAACTACTAAGCCACCCACTACTGAACCCAGAAAAACGATGATGACCGGCTCTAAGATTTTGCCTAAGTTATCGACGGTATCGTCTACTTCAAATTCATAGATGGTTGCAACCTTGGTGAGCATCTCGTCTAGGTTGCCAGATTCCTCGCCGATCATCACCATCTGCAATACCATTTCCGGAAAGGCTTGGCTGTTACGCATCGCAATATACATCGGCATCCCTGCAGCTGTCTCTTTGTGAACCTCTGTAATGGCGGATTCAAAATGTACGTTGCCTGTGGTTTTGGCGGTCGTTCTAAGGCTCGTTAGGATCGGAATGCCAGAGCTAAAACTGGTTGATAGCGTACGACTGAATTTGGCGATGGAAGCTTTGGCGATGACCCCTCCTATGATAGGAAGCTGGAGTCCTAATCTGCTAAGGGCCAGCCTTATGGAGTAGGAGCGCTTACGAGCTTGAATGATAAAGAGATTAGCACCTGCAAAGCCAAGCAAAGTATAGAAGCTGTAAGCTTGCATCCAGTGCGACAGCGCCATCACCTTTGCGGTGAACCAAGGGAGATCGGCGCCAAAGCCTGAGAACATAGATTCAAACTCAGGGATCACCATTGTCAGCATTAGAAATGAGACCGTTAAAGCGGTGACAACCACCATCACCGGGTAGATGAGCGCTTTTATGACTTTTGATTTTAAGCGTTCACTTTTCTCTCGATAGTTAGCCAGCCTTTCAAAGACCTCGGCGAGATTTCCAGACAGCTCTCCGGTTGCCACGAGGTCGGTATACAAGTCATCAAAATGACGGCTTGCAGTTCTCATCGCTTTTGATAAAGGTGTCCCCGCTTCAACGCCTTTGCAGATCTGCGACAAGATCGATTTCATCTCTGCTTTTCTATGATTATCTGACACCAACTTGATGGCTTGGATGATAGGGACACCAGTTCCTAGCATGGTTGCCAGTTGGCGTGTGAGCAGAGTGATGTCTTTTGCTTTGACCCTATGGGTTATGCGAGTCAGCGCCGAGATGCTTTTTTTCTTTATCTTCTTAATCTGGATGTGCTGTTCGCGCAGCTTGTCTCTGACTTCAAGTTCCGTGAGAGCCAAGGTTTGCCCTGATACTTTTTTCCCTGAGCTGTTAACGCCTCTCCAGTGATAATTCTTGAGTTGTGATTGTTTGGGTTTGATTGCCATAAAATTCACACCGATGTAGCTAGAGAGTTAGATAGAAATAAAACGTCTAGAGATAGAGGACGCGTTGCAGTTCTTGGTAGCTAGTGACCCCGGACAACAATTTCTCTAAGCCCGAATCTCGGAGTGTTTGCATGCCTTCTTGTTTGGCTAGGGCTTCTACCTCAATCGCATTTGGGCGAGATATGAGGCTTGCTTTCAGCGTGTCAGTGAACGGCATCACTTCATAGATACCCACACGACCGGAATACCCTTGATTGCATTCGTTACAGCCGTTCGGGTTTGCTTTAAAGAACTTATGGTTAAAATCAATGCTGTGATAGTGATAAATAGTTTGGTCATCATCTTCAATTTTGCAATGTGGGCACAGTCGTCGGGCTAGTCGTTGAGCAATGATGAGGCTCAATGATGAAGCCAAGTTAAAAGGCTCAATCCCCATGTGAGCAAGGCGTGTAACCGTCTCTGCTGCTGAATTGGTGTGTAGCGTTGAGAGGACTAAGTGACCAGTTTGGGAAGCCTTAATCGCAATCTCGGCTGTTTCAATATCGCGTATTTCACCAACCATCACGATATCCGGATCTTGGCGCAGAAAAGATCGCAGCGCCTCAGCAAATCCAAAGCCTATCTTGGGCTGTACTTGCACTTGATTGATACCACAAAGGTTAATCTCAACGGGATCTTCAGCGGTAGAGATGTTTCTTTCTGAGGTATTGAGGATTCGAAGTCCAGTATAAAGCGATACCGTTTTGCCACTACCGGTAGGCCCAGTCATAAGAATCATGCCTTGTGGGCGTTTTAGAGCATTGAGATAGAGTGCCTTTTGTTGCTCACTGTAGCCAAGGATGTCGATATCAAGATTGGCAGCGCTGCTATCGAGTAGACGAAGTACAATTTTTTCACCCCAAAGTGTTGGCAGAGTAGAGACGCGCATATCGATAGCGATCTCTTGATTGAGCCTTAGCTTAATCCGACCATCTTGAGGTAAACGTCGCTCCGCGATATCAAGCTTGGCTAGGATCTTCAGGCGAGCAGACAGTCGTCGACTTAGGTGCGCTGCCGGTTGTTGGGTTTCGATTAAGATGCCATCGCAGCGTAGGCGGACTCGGTAGTACTCTTCATAGGGTTCGAAATGGATATCAGATGCCCCTTTACGCACCGCATCGACTAGGATTTGATTGATAAAGCGACTGACGGGCGAGTCATCTTGGCTAAGGTCTTCGACAGTGCTGACTTCATCGTCAGAAATTTCCACTAAGTGAGCGAGTTCATCTTGGGTTATCTCTTTACGATTGCTATCACCATTGGTAATTACTTTGCCGTAAAGCCGCCGAATGGCACCTTCAAGTGTGCGATAGTTTGCAACCACCAGTTCAATCTGAAGTCCCGTGGCAAAACGAAAGTCATCTTCAGCTTGTAGGTCAGTTGGGTCGGCAGAGGCTAAGGTCAGCGTCGATGCTGATTTGGCGATCGGTATGACGTGGTGTTGAGTGATGAGTTCGCGCAGCCCGAGCTGTTCGCACAACAGTTCGTAATCGTAATCAGCTAGCGAAATTAAAGGTAAACCAAAGATATGTGCTGTGTGTTCGGCAAGGTTATCGGCCTTGAACAAGCCATGCGCGATTAAAGCTTCTGGCGTTGAGCCACCAGAAGCTTGCAAGTGTTCCACTACGGCTTGTTCTTGAGTCAGGTTAAGGTGGTTAGCCTGACGAAGAACGGTGGGGAGGTTGGTTAACACTTATGAGCAGCCATCTAGGTCAGGGATGTTAGTTGATTTGGTGCAACTCCATCCGGTGTCTGAGTCTCGAGATAGAATAAGAGTTTCAGTATTTAATGACCCGCCATTGAATTGGAATTGAAGCTCAGGTTCAACTGTAGATGAACCTGCCGTTTTAATGGATATTGTTCCTAAGGTGTTAGAACCAGCAGATACTCCAAGAATTGTTACCGCTCCACTAATAGTCCCTTCTTCTTGGAAAATTAATTCGGCTGGGGTTTGCAGTGCTTTTAAGGTGGCTAGTGCTGACGAAGCTTCACTTTTTGCAACATAGTTTTGATATGCAGGAACAGCTATTGCTGACAAGGCTCCAATAATCGCCACCACAATCATCAATTCAATTAACGTAAAACCTTTCTGCTTTGTTTGTCTTTTTTTCATTGTTCTAATCCATTTATTGTCGGTTACAGTGCAAGCACCAGATGAATTAGAGAATAAGAGTCGATATCTAGGTGTGGAATGGCGTTCAGAGAAGGGCGCGAGTCGCTTTGAATTTATTGGTAACTTGTTTCATATGCTGCATAAGATTATGCGATCAAGTTAGATAAGGTGTCTCAATAGTGAAATGCTAGCAATAAAAAAGGCACCGTAGTAAACGGTGCCTTTGATATTAAATGTGTTTTTAATCAATAGATTATGCTTTGAAACGCATCGAAAGATCCATTGCTTTTAGATGCTTAGTCAGTGCACCTACTGAGATGTAATCAACACCAGTTTCTGCAAACTCTGCGATAGTGTCTAGTGTTACGTTACCTGAGTTTTCTAGAGCGGCACGACCTGCGTTGATTTTAACAGCTTCACGCATCATATCTGTGGTGAAGTTATCCAGCATAATGATGTCCGCACCTGCGCTGATCGCTTGCTCAAGCTCTTCTAGGCTCTCGGTTTCAACTTCAACAGGTTTACCTGGGTTAAGCTCTTTTGCTGTAGAGATTGCTTTCTCGATACCACCACAAGCGATGATGTGGTTCTCTTTAATTAGGTAGGCATCGAACACGCCGATACGATGGTTGAAACCGCCGCCACATGCCACTGCGTATTTTAGTGCACTACGCAGACCTGGTATTGTTTTGCGAGTATCAAGCAGACGACACTCTGTGTGAGCGATTTTTTCTGCGTAAACTGCCGTTGTTGTCGCACAACCTGATAGTGTCTGGATAAAGTTCATCGCGTTGCGCTCGCCCGTTAGTAGAGCACGAGCTGGGCCAGATAGTGTGCAAAGAGTTTGGTTCGGCTCAACTTTGTCACCATCTTGCACATGCCACTCGATAGTTACTTCACCGCCTAGCTGTTTGAATACTTCGTCAGCCCAAGCTTGACCACAGAAAATACCGTGTTCACGCGTAATGATGGTTGCGCTGTTAACCGCATCCGCTGGAATTAGACTTGCAGTGATATCAGCCGCTGGATCCAGTGTGCCGCCTAGGTCTTCTTTGATTGTTTCTGCAACTGCGCGAGAGATCTCTAGTGGAAGCTGCTCTTTTAAGTAGTCAAGGCGTTGGTGGCTGTTATGTGTGTTTTTCATCGCAAATCTAATCTTGAAAGGGAGTGGGGTAGGAATGATACTCTTGCTTCACTGCAAATTAAAGGGTTGAGCCCGCCTTGAGTTAGGTCGAGCTCACACTGATAGCCATTATATATTGAGCAATAAAAGAGTAAGGAGCATGGCGTTTATGATGATCAGCGAAACTGGGTGGTATAGCGCCGCGAAACATCTACCTTCTCCCTTCTATGACGCCCGCCCTCAACAAGACGATGTCTCTTTGCTGGTGGTGCATAATATCAGTCTGCCGCCTGGTCAGTTTGGTGGACCTTATATCGAGCAGTTCTTTACGGGTAAGCTCAATCCAGAGGAGCATCCGTTCTTTAAGGTGATTCACAAAATGGGCGTATCTGCGCACTGCTTAATTCGTAGGAACGGAGAGATTGTCCAGTTTGTCTCTTTCCTTGACCGTGCTTGGCATGCGGGTCAGTCGAGCTTTGCTGGCCGAGAGCGTTGCAATGATTATTCGATTGGGATTGAACTTGAGGGGACGGACTTTGTTGCCTACAGCGAATCTCAATATCGTGCACTGGCTGAGCTAACCGATGCGATTACCCAGCGTTTTCCGCAAATCACGGCGGAGCGTATTACAGGGCATCAATACATTGCCCCATTAAGAAAAACCGATCCGGGGCTCTCTTTTGATTGGGTGAAGTACCGTCGACGCTTAACTCTGTAGTGATTCTGATAATCATATATTGGCATATTGATTTTTACGCCAATGTTAAAGGCTTGTAATCGTTCTGGATGCAAGCCTTTTTTATTCCCTCAAGAGTGTGATGAATCTTTCAAAAGGCCAGATGTGACCAATTGTTAATAGGATTTATTCCCAATCTGTGCGCTTGGTTTGAATTTTAATCAAGGCAGCCTAATCAATCTGAAATATTTCATTTTTATCCTGAAACTTTCTAGCACGAACACTCCCCAAAAGTATTAACGCTGTAAATGGTAAGACCAATTTGGTTGCTGTTTTAAATTTCATTTGTTAAATCATGGTTAATTCACACTGTGTTCTATGATTCAGGTCAATTTTCAGCTGGACAGTGGCGTTTTAATTATGTTAATTTCTGCACCAATTAAAATTGGTATTACCAATTACCAGCAAATAAAAAGAAGAACAGCAAACTATGGCTTATCAAAGGATTCGTCAGCCAAAACTCTCTGATGTTATTGAAAAAGAGTTGGAAAGGTTGATTGTGGAAGGAACACTGGCGCCCGGGCAGCAACTGCCGCCAGAGCGTGAACTGGCTAAACAGTTCGATGTGTCTCGTCCTTCGATCCGAGAAGCGATACAACGTTTAGAAGCCAAGCGCTTACTAACTCGCCGTCAAGGTGGGGGAACGTTCGTCAGTGAAAATATCTGGAAAAGCTTTTCAGATCCGCTCCTGAATTTGTTGTCCACTCACTCCGAAACCCAACTAGACTTGTTGGAATCGCGTCATGCGATGGAGGGAATTTCTGCTTACTTTGCTGCGCTGCGTGGTACCGAAGAAGACTTTGCTCGAATTCAAGCATGCCAAGATAACATTCGAGGCGCGCAAGAAAAGGCCGATATTGAAGCTGAATCGGCAGCTGTGATGGCTTTCCTTATCGCTTTAACGGAAGCGGCTCATAACGTAGTGCTTTTGCATATCGTTCGCAGTTTAGCTCCGTTACTTGAGCAAAATGTCTTAGAAAATCTAAAGCTGTTGCATCGTCGAAAAGACGTTGTGGAAAAAGTGAGTATACATCGAGCTAACATCGTGGATGCGATTGTTTCTGGCCAGCCTGAGAAGGCGCGTGAAATGTCACATTCTCATTTAGCTTATATCGAAGAAACATTGCTGGATTTGACCAGAGAAGAGTCGCGTCGCGAACGTTCACTGCGTCGAATTCAACAGGGTAAAGAGTCGTAATCCTACGGCTTTTTACGTGTTTAGTAGAATCCAACTAACAAAAAGGATAGATCGCCATGTCTGACATGAAGCATGACGTTGATGCTCTGGAAACTCAAGATTGGTTACAAGCTCTTGAGTCAGTAGTACGTGAAGAAGGTGTAGAACGTGCACAGTTCCTACTAGAAACAGTTCTAGAAAAGGCACGTTTAGACGGCGTTGATATGCCAACTGGTATCAACACTAACTACATCAACACCATTCCAGCAGCACAAGAGCCGGCTTACCCTGGTGACGTAACTCTTGAGCGTCGTATTCGTTCGATTATTCGCTGGAACGCAATCATGATCGTATTGCGCGCTTCTAAGAAAGACCTAGACCTAGGTGGTCACATGGCTTCTTACCAATCAGCGGCTGCTTTCTACGAAGTATGTTTCAACCACTTCTTCCGTGCTCCAAACGAGACGGACGGTGGCGATCTAGTTTACTACCAAGGTCACATCTCTCCAGGTATCTACTCTCGTGCGTTCCTAGAAGGTCGTCTAACTGAAGAGCAGCTAGATAACTTCCGTCAAGAAGTAGATGGTAAAGGTATCCCTTCATACCCGCACCCTAAACTAATGCCTGAGTTCTGGCAGTTCCCAACAGTATCTATGGGTCTTGGTCCAATCTCTGCGATCTACCAAGCTCGTTTCCTTAAGTACCTAGAAGGCCGTGGTCTTAAAGATACTTCTGCTCAACGTGTATACGCTTTCCTAGGCGACGGTGAGATGGATGAGCCGGAATCTCGTGGTTCTCTATCTTTCGCAGCACGTGAAAAACTAGACAACCTAACATTCCTCATCAACTGTAACCTACAGCGTCTAGATGGCCCTGTAATGGGTAACGGTAGCATCATCCAAGAACTAGAAGGCCTATTCAAAGGTGCTGGTTGGAACGTTGTTAAAGTTATCTGGGGTAGCAACTGGGATTCACTACTTGCTAAAGATACGTCTGGTAAACTACTACAGCTAATGAACGAAACTGTAGATGGCGACTACCAAACATTCAAATCTAAAGATGGCGCGTACGTACGTGAGCACTTCTTTGGTAAGTACCCAGAGACAGCTGCACTAGTTGCAGACATGACTGACGACGAAATCTTCGCTCTTAAGCGTGGTGGTCACGAGTCTTCTAAGCTATACGCAGCTTACAAAAACGCGGCAGAAACTAAAGGTCGTCCAACAGTAATCCTAGCTAAGACTGTTAAAGGTTACGGCATGGGTGAAGCGGCTGAAGGTAAGAACATCGCGCACCAAGTTAAGAAGATGGACATGACTCACGTTCTACACCTACGTGATCGTCTAGGTCTTCAAGACATCCTAACTGACGAAGCAGTGAAAGAGCTTCCGTACCTGAAACTTGAAGAAGGTTCAGCGGAGTACGAATACCTACACGCTCGTCGTAAAGAACTAAAAGGTTACACGCCACAGCGTCTACCTAAGTTCACTCAAGAACTACAAATCCCAGAACTAGAAGAGTTTGCACCGCTACTAAGCGAACAGAAGCGTGAAATCTCTACTACGATGGCATACGTACGTACACTAAACATCCTTCTGAAGAATAAAGGCATCGGTAAAAACGTTGTTCCTATTATCTGTGACGAAGCGCGTACGTTCGGTATGGAAGGTCTGTTCCGTCAAATCGGTATCTACAACCCGCACGGTCAGAACTACACTCCTCAAGATCGCGACATCGTTTCTTACTACAAAGAAGCGACTTCAGGTCAGGTACTACAAGAAGGTATCAACGAACTAGGTTCAATGGCATCTTGGGTTGCTGCTGCTACTTCTTACAGCACAAACGATCTTCCAATGATCCCGTTCTACATCTACTACTCTATGTTCGGTTTCCAACGTGTTGGCGACATGGCATGGATGGCTGGTGACCAACAAGCTCGTGGTTTCCTACTAGGTGCTACTGCTGGTCGTACTACGCTTAACGGTGAAGGTCTACAGCACGAAGATGGTCACTCGCACGTACTAGCGAACACTATCCCTAACTGTATCTCTTACGACCCAACATTCGCTTACGAAGTTGCAGTTATCATGCAAGACGGTATCCGTCGCATGTACGGTACTGAGCAAGAGAACGTGTTCTACTACCTAACAGTAATGAACGAAAACTACGCAATGCCAGCAATGCCAGAAGGCGCTGAAGAAGGCATCCGTAAGGGTATCTACAAGCTTGAGTCTTACGCTGGTGACAAGTCTAAAGTTCAACTAATGAGCTCTGGTACTATCATGAACGAAGTACGCAAAGCTGCGACTATCCTAAGCGAAGAGTACGGCATTGCGTCTGACGTGTTCTCTGTAACATCGTTCAACGAGCTAACTCGTGACGGTCAAGATGCAGAGCGTTACAACATGCTTCACCCAGAAGGCGAAGCGAAAGTACCTTACATCGCTCAAGTTCTTGGTAACGAACCAGCAATCGCTGCGACTGACTACATGAAGAACTACGCTGAGCAAGTACGTGCGTTCATGCCAACTGAGTCTTACAAAGTACTTGGTACAGACGGTTACGGCCGTTCTGACAGCCGTGAAAACCTACGTCGTCACTTCGAAGTTAACGCAGGCTACGTAGTAGTTGCTGCCCTAACTGAGCTAGCTAAACGTGGTGATGTTGAGAAGTCTGTTGTTACAGAAGCAATTGCTAAGTTCAACATCGATACAGAAAAAACAAACCCGCAATACGCATAAGGTAGAAAAACAATGGCAATCGAAATTAACGTACCTGACATCGGTGCTGATGAGGTTGAAGTAACTGAGATTCTAGTAAACGTTGGCGACAAGGTTGAAGAAGAACAGTCACTGATCACTGTTGAAGGCGACAAGGCTTCAATGGAAGTTCCTGCGTCTCAAGCGGGTATCGTAAAAGAGATCAAAGTTTCTGAAGGCGATTCAGTAACAACTGGTTCTCTAATCATGATTTTCGAAGCCGAGGGTGCAGCGCAAGCTGCACCTGCTCCTGCGGCAGAAGCAGCTCCAGCAGCGGCTCCAGCTCCAGCAGCAGCGGCAGAACTGAAAGAAGTTCACGTTCCAGATATCGGTGGCGACGAAGTAGAAGTTACTGAAATCATGGTTGCAGTTGGCGATGCAGTAGAAGAAGAGCAATCTCTTCTAACTGTTGAAGGCGACAAAGCATCAATGGAAGTTCCTGCACCATTCGCTGGTACAGTTAAAGAAATCAAGATCGCTTCTGGTGACTCAGTATCAACTGGTTCTCTAGTGATGGTATTTGAAGTGGCCGGCTCTGGTGCACCAGTAGCAGCTGCTCCTGCAGTTGAAGCGGCTCCAGCAGCAGCTCCTGCGGCATCAGCAGAAAAAGAAGTAAACGTTCCTGATATCGGCGGTGACGAAGTAGAAGTTACTGAAGTAATGGTAGCGGTTGGCGACACAGTAGAAGAAGAGCAATCTCTAATCACTGTTGAAGGCGACAAAGCTTCAATGGAAGTTCCAGCTCCATTTGCTGGTACAGTAAAAGAGATCAAGATTGCAGCTGGCGATAAAGTAACGACTGGCTCTCTAATCATGACTTTCGTTGTTGAAGGCGCAGCACCTGCTCCTGCAGCGGCTCCAGCTCAAGCGGCAGCACCTGCTCCAGCAGCAGCGCCTGCTCCAAAAGCTGAAGCTCCAGCGGCGGCACCTGCAGCTAACGACTTCCAAGAAAATAACGATTACGCACACGCGTCTCCTGTTGTTCGTCGTCTTGCTCGTGAATTTGGCGTTAACCTATCTAAGGTTAAAGGTACTGGTCGTAAGAGCCGTATCCTTAAAGAAGACGTTCAGTCTTACGTTAAAGATGCACTTAAGCGTCTTGAGTCTGGTGCTGCGGCATCTGGCAAAGGCGGTGACGGCTCTGCTCTTGGTCTTCTACCTTGGCCAAAAGTTGACTTCAGCAAGTTCGGCGAAACTGAAGTTCAGAAGCTTTCTAAGATCAAGAAGATCTCTGGTGCAAACCTACACCGTAACTGGGTAATGATCCCTCACGTTACACAGTGGGACAACGCAGACATCACTGAGCTAGAAGCATTCCGTAAAGAGCAGAACGCAATCGAAGCTAAGAAAGACACTGGCATGAAGATCACTCCACTTGTGTTCATCATGAAAGCTGTTGCTAAAGCGCTAGAAGCGTTCCCAGCGTTTAACTCTTCTCTTTCTGAAGATGGCGAAAGCATCATTCTTAAGAAGTACGTAAACGTAGGTATCGCAGTAGATACTCCAAACGGTCTAGTTGTTCCTGTATTCAAAGACGTGAACAAGAAAGGCATCTACGAGCTATCTGAAGAGCTAATGGCTGTGTCTAAGAAAGCACGTGCTGGTAAGCTAACTGCAGCTGACATGCAAGGCGGTTGTTTCACAATCTCTAGCCTTGGTGGCATCGGCGGTACTGCATTTACGCCAATCGTAAACGCTCCAGAAGTAGGTATCCTTGGTGTATCTAAGTCTGAAATGAAGCCTGTGTGGAACGGCAAAGAGTTCGAACCACGTCTACAACTTCCACTATCTCTATCATACGACCACCGTGTGATCGATGGTGCTGAAGGTGCACGCTTCATTACTTTCCTAAACAGCGCACTATCTGACATTCGTCGTCTAGTACTGTAATTTAGAAAGTAAATATTAAGGTGGCTTTCGGGTCACCTTAATTCTTTATACAAAGTATTTTTTAGAGAACAGTTCCCGCTTTTCTCATAAAGCGAAAGGGAAGTGTTGTCTAGCTCACAGGCTAACTTAAAGCTACTTTCACACTGTTAACATCTCTGTAAAATGTTGGCTGTTTGAAAGCCCAATAATTTAAGAACATCTTCTCAAGCCTGTTAGGGATAATGACTACAAGAGGTCACAATGAGCAAAGAAATTAAAGCCCAAGTTGTTGTACTTGGTTCAGGTCCTGCTGGTTACTCAGCTGCATTCCGTTGTGCGGATTTAGGTCTAGAAACAGTACTAGTTGAACGTTACAGCACTCTTGGCGGTGTATGTCTAAACGTTGGTTGTATTCCATCAAAAGCACTTCTTCACGTTTCAAAAGTAATTGAAGAAGCTAAAGCGATGGCTGAGCACGGCGTTGTATTCGGTGAGCCACAAACTGACATCAGCAAGATCCGCATCTGGAAAGAGAAAGTTGTAAACCAACTGACTGGCGGTCTTGGCGGTATGGCTAAGATGCGTAACGTGACTGTAGTTAACGGCTACGGTAAGTTCACTGGTCCTAACTCTATCCTTGTAGAAGGTGAAGGCGAGTCAACAACTGTTAACTTCGACAACGCTATCATTGCAGCGGGTTCTCGCCCAATCAAACTGCCATTCATCCCGCATGAAGACCCACGTATTTGGGATTCAACTGACGCGCTAGAGCTGAAAGAAGTACCAGAAAAACTGCTTATCATGGGTGGTGGTATCATCGGTCTAGAAATGGGTACGGTTTACCACTCTCTAGGTTCTAAAGTAGACGTAGTTGAGATGTTCGACCAAGTTATCCCAGCTGCAGATAAAGACATCGTTAAAGTCTTCACTAAGCGCATTAAGAACAAGTTCAAGCTAATGCTTGAAACTAAAGTGACTGCAGTTGAAGCGAAAGAAGACGGTATCTACGTTTCAATGGAAGGCAAAAAAGCACCAGCTGAAGCTGAGCGCTACGATGCTGTTCTTGTTGCTATCGGTCGTGTTCCAAACGGCGCACTTATCGACGCTGAGAAAGCAGGTATCGAAGTTGATGAGCGTGGCTTTATCAACGTTGATAAGCAAATGCGTACAAACGTTCCTCACATCCACGCGATCGGTGACGTTGTTGGCCAACCAATGCTTGCTCACAAAGGTGTGCATGAAGGTCACGTAGCTGCTGAAGTTATCTCTGGTAAGAAGCACTACTTCGACCCTAAAGTAATTCCATCAATTGCGTACACTGAGCCAGAAGTAGCATGGGTCGGTAAGACTGAGAAAGAAGCGAAAGCTGAAGGCATCAACTACGAAGTTGCTACTTTCCCTTGGGCAGCTTCTGGTCGTGCAATCGCATCTGACTGTGCAGACGGTATGACGAAGATGATCTTCGACAAAGACACGCACCGTGTAATCGGTGGTGCTATCGTAGGTACTAACGGTGGTGAGCTTCTTGGTGAAATCGGCCTAGCAATCGAGATGGGTTGTGACGCAGAAGATATCGCTCTAACTATCCACGCTCACCCAACTCTACACGAGTCTGTTGGTCTAGCTGCGGAAGTATTTGAAGGTTCAATCACTGACCTTCCAAACAAGAAAGCAGTGAAAAAGAAGAAGTAATTCTCCTTTAGCCACTCGCTAATGTTTTTAAAAGCCGCTGATTTGTCAGCGGCTTTTTTGTGCGTCAGAGTAAGCGAGTCGTTTGGCCGCAAGAGATCCCCAACTCGCTCGTCCCTCGCTCTTGAGGATGACGGAGTGAGATGTTGGAGTTTGTGCTTTAGTGATTCTTGAGGGTGAAAGAGCTGCAGCTCACTATCCCTTGGATGAGGGAGGGAAGAGGTAATCTCTGGCTTGAACGGTTGATTTATTTCTTCGATGGTGAAGTGTAGGAGTTCTTTATATCCGTCATTCCCTAGACTGACGAAGGAAGGAGTAGGGAATCTCTTTCAACCAATAGCTATCTGTTGGTAACAAAAAAGGTTGGCGCAAACACCAACCCTTTCAATAGTTTTACTCGAATCTCGAATCTCGAATCTCGAATCTCGAATCTCGAATCTCGAATCTACTTATAAATACACAACATATTTAAGTAGCTGTCAGTCAGTGAGTGCAATTCTTCAGTTGAATTTGCACGCTTCGCTTGGATGAACAGCGAGTAGCAGATACCGTGGAATAGGTTCGCCAAGTGTTTCGGTTCATGTTGGTCGCATACTTCACCGCGCTCGATCGCTTTAACGAACATGTTCTGAACCAGCATTTGGTTAGTGCGGTTGGTTGTTACGAACAGTGGCCATACTTCGTCACGAGTCGATGCACTCCATTCGAACCAAACATTAAGCCAGTGACAATCTTGTTCAACAAGCGCTACCATCTCATTGGTGATGTTGGTCAGGTTCTGTTTCGCATGCAGATCAAGATCGATATTGTCTGAAAGGAAGTTCGAGAACTGACGAACAACGTGGTTTAGAACCTCATCGACCAGATCTTCACGTGTTGGGAAGTAGTTAAATACAGTAGCGACAGACACTTGAGCAATGTCAGCGATATCTGCATGTCCGCCTCGGCCAATGCCGCGACGAGAGAATACTTCAAGAGCAATCTCCATCAATTGAAGTTTTCTTTTTAGGGGTGAAAGCCTAGTTCTAGGTCTCTTAGATATTGAGTCCATAATGTTTTCCTTGCCAACGAAATATTATATTAATGATTTTATTATTATTTAAGCCAAGATGAGTGTAATGGTGCATATGCAAATGGTCAATCATTTGTGCTTGTTTTATGGACAATTGCATCAAACTTGATACATAAATCGTGATCCGCATAGGGCGTTGTAATGCGATCTAACTCGAAACCCGAGAATAAGACTCTTGATGCGAGAACTGTGATTTAAATTGATAGACGAGGTGGTGTGGGTATTTGAGCAGTGCTAGACTTACGCTCGAAAATCAGCGGCACTATTGATGAAACGATCTACACTTGTCGCAGTCACTAAATAAAATGAGAGCAGTATGAAACATACAGTTGAAGTCATGATCTCCGAGCAAGAAGTTCAAGATCGAGTGCAAGAACTAGGTAAACAGATCACTGAGCATTACCAAGGTAGTGAAGATCTCGTATTGGTAGGTCTATTACGTGGTTCATTCGTATTTATGGCCGATCTTGCGCGTGCGATTAACCTTACGCACCAAGTAGATTTCATGACAGCTTCTAGCTACGGCAATACAATGGAAAGCTCACGTGACGTGCGCATCCTTAAAGACCTAGATGATGACATCAAAGGTAAAGATGTACTGCTAGTTGAAGATATCATCGATACTGGTAACACACTAAACAAGGTGAAAGAGATCCTGAGCCTACGTGATCCTAAGTCAGTACGTATCTGTACGCTGCTGGACAAGCCTTCTCGCCGTGAAGTTGACGTAGAAGTGAACTGGATCGGTTTTGAGATCCCTGACGAGTTTGTTGTGGGTGTAGGTATCGACTACGCTCAGAAATACCGTCACCTACCATACATTGGTAAGGTTGTACCTCAAGAGTAATTGTCGATTGGATGAGATCGAATGATTAAAAAGCCCGCGTGATGCGGGCTTTTTGTATTTGTTAGGAAAGTACTTAACCTTGTTGGCCTAGAAGAGGCGTGGTTAGAATCTTGTTCAATGCCTCTAAATGACTGTTCTCTAGGGTATCGTTGCTTGAACAACGCACACCAAGATCTTTCAGTTTGCCATCACCGATACCATACACAACGCCGTGGATTTCAACCTCTTGGCCGCGCTCCCAAGCACTCTGCATAATGGTTGAGTTACCCAAGTTGTAAACTTGCTCAGCAACGTTGATTTCACAAAGCTTATCGCCCCACTGTTCACGTGGTAGTGCTTCGATCTCTTTGCGGTACTTTAAGTAGTTATCACGGATGTGCAGTAGCCAGTTATTGATAAGGCCCAGTTTAGGGTTATCAATAGCCGCATTAACACCGCCACAACCATAGTGACCACAGATAATGATGTGTTTTACCTTCAATACATCAACCGCGTATTGAACAACAGATAGGCAGTTAAGGTCGGTATGAATGACTTGGTTTGCCACATTACGGTGTACAAACAGTTCACCAGAATAGAGCCCTGTTAAGCGTTCAGCTGGTACACGACTATCTGAACAACCGATCCAAAGGAACCCCGGGTTTTGACCCTCTTCAAGCGTGGTAAAATATTCAGGTCGTTCTGAGCGAATTTCATCAGACCATTTGGAATTGTTTTCAAAAAGCTGTTTTATTTCTGGCATCTTGCTTCATACATCCCTCAATTAAGATGCTTAACTATACACAATGTTACAAATTCAATCTTGTAAAAAGTGCGTCAAAAAGTACTCATCTGACGTGTTCTAGTACGTAAAATCATAAACTTAGGCATAAAGCTATCATCCGGTTATAAGACATAAATATTGTGATTGAATTAACACTTTCTGAGCAGTTGATACATTTGTTAAAGTGATACGGTTTGTCAGCTCATCACAGGGAGATGTATTTTGTTTGGAAGTCGTTTTGCAGATATCAACCTCAAAGGGGATATGTTTGGCGGTGTCACCACAGCCATTATCTCACTGCCATTGGCGTTGGCATTTGGTGTTGCTTCTGGTGCAGGCGCCGAAGCGGGCTTATGGGGCGCGATCATGGTCGGCTTGTTTGCCGCACTGTTTGGTGGTTCCAATACGCTGATCTCTGAGCCAACTGGCCCAATGACTGTGATCATGACTGCGGTACTCACCAGCATGATGGCCAAGTACCCGGAAACAGGCTTGGCAATGACCTTTACTGTTGTAATGATGGCTGGTGCATTTCAGGTATTACTCGGGACGTTAAAGTTAGGAAAATACATAACTTTGATGCCATATAGCGTGATCTCCGGATTTATGTCGGGTATCGGCGTTATTCTTATCATTCTGCAGCTTTCGCCACTTCTTGGTCATGCAGCCCCTGCGGGTGGTGTGATGGGTACCTTATCGGCACTGCCTGACACTGTGGCGAATATGAAGTTCAGCGAGCTGTTTCTTGGTTTACTAACGCTCGGTATTCTGTTCTTCTTCCCTAAACAGTACCGAAAGTATGTTCCCGCACAATTGGTTGCCTTGGTCGCAGTAACACTGCTTTCTGTCATTCTGTTTGATACAGAAGCGATTCGCCGTATCGGTGAAATCCCTGCAGGTTTACCATCATTGGTTGTGCCGCACATTGACGCTTCTATGTTTACCGAGATGGTCATCGATGCATTGGTGCTGGGTACTCTGGGTTGTATTGATACGCTTTTGACTGCCGTTATTGGTGACTCTTTGACTCGTAAAGAGCACGATTCGGATAAAGAGCTGCGTGGTCAAGGTCTAGCAAATATGATTTCTGGCTTGTTCGGTGCGCTTCCAGGCGCGGGTGCAACCATGGGTACCGTAACCAACATTCAGGTTGGTGCGCGATCTCCATTATCAGGTGTGATTCGTGCGTTAGTACTTGCGCTAGTGGTACTGGTTGCCGGCGGTTTGACTGAACCAATTCCAATGGCGGTACTGGCGGGCATTGCGGTGTATGTAGGTTTCAATATCCTTGACTGGAGCTTCATTCAGCGTGCGCACCGCGTGAGCTTCGCGGGTATGGCGATCATGTATGGCGTGATGCTATTAACGGTATTCGTCGACTTGATTGTTGCGGTAGGTCTTGGTGTCTTTATCTCTAACATCATCATCATTGAGCGGTTGAGCCGTGAGCAAGCGCGCCAAGTGAAGGCGATCAGTGATGCGGATGAGGATGATGTGCCTCTATCAGATAGCGAACGTGGCTTGCTTGATATGGCCAATGGTAAAGTGCTGTTCTTCTATCTGTCTGGACCAATGATCTTCAGTGTCTCTAAGGCGATTTCACGTCAGCACACTAGTATCTCTGATTACGAAGCGATGATTCTCGATCTCACCGATGTACCGATGATTGATGTCACGGTTGGTCTAGCTTTGGAGAATGCGATTAAGGACGCACTAGACGCCAACTGTGAGGTGTACCTGTTGTGTCCAAACGATAATACGCGCCAACAGCTTGAGAAATTCCATGTGATTGATCTGGTACCAGAATCGAATACCTATCGCTTCCGTTATGAAGCCCTAAGAGCGGCAACTAACTACGTGGTACGCGATGAGCATGAGCTCGGTTCTGCTTAGTAATAAGCAAATTAATGTCTAGCCGTAAAATACCGTTAAGTTAATGACTTAGCGGTATTTTTTTATCTTGTTTTAGCCGTATCCATAAATGTTTCCATAGATTTGGAAATGTTAGTTTGTATCAATCGTCATTTGACGATAGACTTGTTGGTATATTGGACGTGTCTGAGAATAAAGTCATCTTTTCTCTCATGCCCACTCACTAATCGCAAATGGCAAGTTATCTTCATGTACGCATTAGAAATCGAACAACTTAGAAAGACCTACGCTGGTGGATTTGAGGCCTTGAAAGGCATAAGTCTGCAGGTGAAAAAAGGCGACTTTTACGCACTACTTGGGCCGAACGGCGCGGGCAAATCGACCACGATAGGGGTTATCTCCTCACTGGTAAATAAAACGTCAGGCAAGGTGAATGTCTTTGGTTTTGATATCGATAAAGACCTAGAGCTGGCGAAGCAAAACCTTGGCTTAGTTCCTCAAGAGTTCAACTTTAACCAGTTTGAGACCGTTGAGCAGATCGTACTTCAGCAAGCTGGTTACTATGGTGTGTCGAAGTCACTAGCCAAAGAGCGTGCCAAAAAGTATCTATCTAAGCTCGATCTGTGGGAAAAGCGTAGCGAACGAGCGCGAAACTTGTCTGGTGGTATGAAGCGTCGCTTGATGATCGCCCGTGCATTGATGCATGAGCCTCAACTACTGATCTTGGATGAACCAACAGCCGGTGTTGATATTGAACTGCGCCGCTCAATGTGGGAGTTTTTACAAGAAATCAACGAGAAACAAGGCATCACTATCATCTTGACCACTCACTACCTAGAAGAGGCCGAGATGCTGTGTCGCAACATCGGCATCATCAACCGTGGTGAGTTGATTGAGAACACGACGATGAAGTCGCTGCTGAATAAGCTCAGTGTTGAAACCTTCATCCTTGATTTGGAAGAGGGTGCATCTGAGCCGACGCTGCAAGGTGTAAACAGCCAAGTGATGGTGAATGGTTCTCTAGAGATCGAGATTGATAAGACGTTAGGATTGAATACCATCTTTAGCCAGCTAACAGAGCAGGGTATTAAAGTATTGTCGATGCGTAACAAGGCGAACCGTTTGGAAGAGCTGTTTGTGAGTATCGTTCGTGAGGGGAGCAAGTAAGATGTATCAACTGTATTGGACGGCTTTTTGTAGCCTGCTCACCAAAGAGGTGAACCGATTTACCCGAATCTGGGTTCAGACTCTGGTTCCACCTGCGATCACCATGACCTTGTACTTCATCATCTTCGGTAGCCTGATTGGCTCTCGCATTGGCCAGATGAACGGCTTCAGCTATATGGAGTACATCGTGCCGGGCCTTATCATGATGTCGGTGATTACCAACTCTTATTCGAACGTTGCCTCTTCGTTCTTTAGTGCTAAGTTCCAAAAGAACATTGAAGAGCTTTTGGTCGCTCCGGTACCAAACTATGTGATTATCGCAGGCTTCGTAATGGGCGGGGTTGTGCGTGGCTTGCTAGTTGGCGCTATTGTTACCTTTGTGTCGCTGTTCTTCGTTGACCTGCAAGTTGACCATTGGGGTGTAATCATTGCGACTGTGTTCTTAACGTCAGTGGTATTTGCGTTGGGTGGTCTTATCAATGCGGTATTTGCGCGCACCTTTGATGATATCTCGATCATTCCAACCTTCATCCTAACGCCTCTCACCTATCTTGGCGGGGTGTTCTACTCAATCAGTCTACTGCCTGAGTTTTGGCAAGGTGTATCTAAGCTGAACCCGATTGTGTATATGGTTAACGCATTCAGATACGGCTTCTTGGGCGTGTCTGATGTGGGTATTGTGACGTCGTTTGGTGTACTGGGTGTGTTTATTGTGGTGCTTTATAGCGTTGCACATTACTTAGTAACAAAGGGCATTGGCTTACGTAGCTAGTCTTTGAACCACCCAGCTAACAGATAAAGAAAAAGGTCGATATAACATCGACCTTTTTTGTATTTTGCTTTTAAGAAACCGTTAACTACTCAGCGGTTTCTTCTTTCACTTCTTCTTTGGTTTCCGTAACTAAGTCAAGAACTTGGTTGTCGATAAGACGAGTCTTACCTAGGAAAGCGGACATAAGAATCACAGCTTGAGTGGATTCAGAAGTGATGGCTTGCAGAGTCTTAGCATCGCAGATGAAGATCTCATCCGGTTGTAGATCTGCAGCGCGAAGTTGGTCGGTCGCATCTTCCACAACTGACGCGTAATCATCACGTCCACCACGGATAGCACTGCTGATCCAACGCATAGTGCGAGCCAGTACAGGCGCACGCTGGCGCTCATCAATCGTGAGGTTGCCGTTACGAGAGCTCATTGCTAAGCCGTCCATCTCGCGTACCGTAGGTACGCCCACGATCTCGATGTCGAGTGCAAGATCGGTCGTCATTTGACGAATGACGGCGAGCTGTTGGAAATCTTTTTCACCGAAGCAGGCAAAGTCAGGCTGAACGATGTTGAACAGCTTGGTTACGATCGTAGCTACACCACGGAAGTGACCAGGACGAGAAGCGCCTTCTAGCATGTGAGAAAGGCCAGGTACCTCAACAAAAGTCTGCTTATCAAGACCTGCTGGGTACATGATCTCTGGTGTTGGTGTAAAGACCAGCTCAACACCTTCGCCAGTTAGCTTGCTCAAGTCAGCTTCTAGAGTACGAGGGTAGTTGTTTAGATCGTCTGCACGGTCAAATTGCATTGGGTTAACGAAGATACTAACCACAACGATGTCAGCCAGTTCACGCGCTTTTCTTACTAGAGTAAGGTGACCTTCATGAAGGTTGCCCATAGTAGGAACGAAAGCAACAGTGCGTCCATCACGTTTATACTGCTTAATCTGCTCACGAAGAGCCGCTACTTCAGCGAAAGATTGCATACTAACTCCTAAGCGATTGTGTGAGCGTCATCAGGGAAACGTGCGCTCTCAACATCTTCTTTATATTTTGCCACGGCTTTACGCATATCGCCCGTTTCCGCTAAGAAATTCTTAGAGAATTTAGGCATATAGTTCGCAGAAATACCGAACATGTCGTGCATAACTAGGATTTGACCGTCGGTCACATTGCCCGCGCCTATACCAATTACTGGTACATCACAGGCTTCAGTAATACGTTTTGCCAATGAAGCCGGTACACACTCAAGCAGGACGATTTGCGCGCCAGCTTCTTGTAGAGCTAATGCGTCTGCAACCATTTTATCGGCTTGCTCGTCGTCGCGACCTTGTACCTTGTAACCACCAAAGATGTTCACAGACTGAGGTGTTAAACCTAGGTGTGCACAAACCGGTACTGCGCGCTCTGTTAGCATTTTCACTGTATCTACCAGCCAGCTGCCACCTTCAATCTTAACCATGTTGGCACCAGCGCGAATGATCGTCGCCGCGTTTTCACATGCTTGCTCAGGTGTTGCGTAGCTCATGAATGGCATGTCAGCCATCAACAGACAGTTTGGGCTACCTGCACGTACTGAGCGAGTGTGGTAAGCAATGTCTTCTACGGTAACTGGCAGTGTGTCAGTTTGGCCTTGCAGCACCATACCAAGCGAATCACCGACTAAAAGGACAGGGATTTCTTGGCTTTCGAATAGTTGACTGAAGCTTGCGTCGTAAGCCGTTGACGTTGCAAATTTACGGCCTTCACGTTTGCACTTGATCAGGTCGTTAATGGTTACTTTTTTCATTGGTTTTCCTTAATGCGTTTGGCTTATTTCTGCCAAACATTGAGCCCGTTTTTGTCGACTACTTTAAGCAGTTCACTGAGCTCAGTCCCATCAGGGAGTTGTAAACTTGGTGCGATTTCAGCTAGCGGGTAAAGAACGAATTCTCGCTCTTTCATTCCGTAGTGAGGAACGGTTAAGCGCTCTGAATCGATCACCTCATTGCCGTATAAAATGATGTCTAGGTCCAAGGTTCTTGGACCCCAACGCTCATCTTTACGGACACGCCCTTGCTCTTGCTCAATCGCTTGGGTGCAGTTGAGCAGTTCAATTGGCGTTAATTCGGTTTCAATAGCAACCACCGCGTTGATGTAATCAGGTTGGTTTTGCGGCCCCATTGGAGTGCTACTATATAGCTTAGAGGTCGCAATAAACTTTGATTGCGGTAGGCTTTTTAGTGTTTCGATAGCCAAATTTGCTTGGCTCACAGGGTCGGCAAGATTGCTGCCGACCGCGATGTACGCTGTGATCATGATGACTGCTTACTTTTCTTGTTGCGGTAAGTCTTACGGCGTCGATGACCAGATTTAGATGGTGGAGCCACATCGTTTGCCATCGCTTGGCGCATGTTGCGTCCTGCGCTTTGGTAGCGCTCCCACCATTTAGCAAGTTCTTGGGTTTCACCACCTTCGATCTCGCCTCGCATCTCAAGGAAGTCAAAGCCAGCACGGAACTTGTTGAGCTCCATTAGGCGTTGAGCGCGCTTGCCGTTGCGACGAGGTAGGCGAAGCTGCAGCTGCCATACTTCACGAATAGTCGCTGTGTGGCGGCGTGGAATAGCAATACTCTTAACCTGTTGATCAAGAATCACGTTGCTCGCTTCCATGATGGCGTCATATTGAGAAAGACCAAGCTCATCGGCCAGCTTCTCTGCCAGTTTGTTCATCGGGTACCACAAGATAGCTGCGAACATAAAGGCTGGGTTAACGCGTTTGCCATCTTCGATGCGTAGGTCAGTAGAATCGAGCACCAAGTCCAGCATCTGTTCTGTTTGGGATGAGTAGTCCTCAGTAAAGAACTCAGCCACTGCTGGGAACATCTGTTGGAACAGATTGTATTCGCGCATGAGGTGGTAAGTTTCAAGACCGTAGCCTGATTGAAGAAGCTTCAGTGACTCTTCATAAAGGCGAGCTGCTGGGATGTCTTTTAGCAGGTGAGCTAACTCTTCAATTGGATCGGCCGTGTCCTCTTCGATGTCGAAATCTAGCTTTGCAGAGAAACGCATGGCACGAAGCATACGTACCGGGTCTTCACGGTAGCGAGTTTCTGGATCACCAATCAGACGGATCAAGCGATCTTCTAAGTCTTCTACACCACCTGCGTAATCGTGGATGCTGTAGTCTGCAATGTTGTAGTACATCGCATTGATGGTGAAGTCACGACGCTCTGCATCTTCATCGACGCTGCCGTAGACGTTATCACGCAGCAGCATTCCTTCTTTCGACTGAGCTGATACGTTTTTCGATGGCTCTTGGTGGTGACCTCGGAAAGTTGCTACTTCGATGATGTCGCGACCAAACATGATGTGCGCAAGACGGAAACGACGACCGATAAGACGGCAGTTTCTAAATAGGTTTTTGATCTGCTCTGGTGTCGCGTTAGTCGCGATATCGAAATCTTTCGGTTGTGAGCCGAGCAGTAAATCTCGCACACCACCACCGACTAGGAATGCGTCAAAACCCGCACCATTCAGGCGATATAACACTTTTAGTGCGTTATCACTGATCTGCTTGCGTGAAATATTGTGCTCTTGTCGAGTGTAAATATTCAGAGCTAAATCGTGGAATCCACGTTGTTCGCTAGGGGTATTGTCGTTTGTATTCATTAGTTTACAACAAAGTAGGTATCGCCAACTTTGCTTTTCTCTTAGTCCAAAGTGGTAGTGCAGAGTTTAATTGCGGCTAATAATAGCCTAGCGGAAGCCATTTGAGAACATTGTCCGCTTATACACACCTAAGGGTTATGGCATTTTTATGTGTCGTTTATACGATTTCATGCCGCGAACGTGTCAATCACGGTGCTCTTTATGCAGTGTATCGGGTAGCTGATTGATATGCCAATGCTGGCAACCCCAAGCCAAAATCTCGCTCAAAGAACCTTGCTCAATGTCGAGAGGTAAACTGAAACCGAGAAAGCGCATTGCACTCAACAGTGCCGGTTTTGGGTTGTCTAAGTCGATACCCTTTGCATGATTCTGCTTTGAGAGCTTGTTACCCGTAGCGTCGGTCGCTAGAGGCAGATGGAGGTAACTCACCTGTGGCTGATTTAGGGCTTTATAGAGGCTGATTTGACGACCTGTGGGCTCGATTAAGTCAGCTCCTCGCACCACTTCTGTAACCCCTTGAGCGATATCATCCAGCACCACCGCTAGATTGTAGGCGAATAAGCCATCACGACGCTTAATAATAAAGTCTTCTTTGGCGAGTTCGGCTGGAATGCTCATGGTGCCGTGGCGAATATCCTCGAATGACTCAACTGGGTGATTCATCACTAGGCGTACCGCGCGTTCACCATTATCGTCTAGTGCTGCGTGACGACAGTGACCGTTGTAGAAGCCACCTAGGGCTTTTATCTGTTTGCGGGTACATTCGCAGTAGTAAGCTTGTTGCTCGGTAAGCCACTGTTCAATCTGTGCTTGGTAAGCCGGGTGTCGATGACTCTGATATATGACCTCGCCATCCCAATGCAACTGATAGGTCTCTAAGGTTTTTAATATAAGATCGGCGGCTCCTGGCATTTCGCGCGGTGGATCGAGATCTTCCATGCGAACTAGCCATTGTCCCTTTTGTGATTTTGCTTGAAAGTAGCTACCGAGTGCAGCCACAAGCGAGCCAAAATGAAGAGGGCCAGAGGGAGAAGGTGCAAAGCGCCCGATATAACTCATAGTAAAAGCCTAAGTAATGGTTGTATGGGGAATAAAAGACCAAATAAAAAAGGGAGCGAGTGCTCCCTTTCTTCACATCAACAAGGATTAGCCTTGCATCTGTTTCTCTTTGATTTCTGCAAGTGTTTTACAGTCAATACAAAGATCAGCAGTCGGACGAGCTTCAAGACGACGAATACCGATTTCGATACCACAAGAGTCACAGAAGCCGAAATCGTCTTCTTCGATCTTGTCTAGTGTCTTCTCAATCTTCTTGATTAGACGACGTTCACGGTCACGGTTACGTAGCTCTAGGCTGAACTCTTCTTCTTGAGAAGCGCGGTCAACTGGGTCTGGGAAATTTGCTGCCTCGTCCTGCATGTGGTGAACAGTACGATCAACTTCTTCCCTGAGCTGGTTGCGCCAAGCTTCCAAAATCTTTGTAAAATGAGCCATTTGCTCAGGTGACATGTACTCTTCACCTGGCTTTTCTTGATATGGTTCAACACCTGCGATTGCTAGGATGCCTAGCGCTTTTTTCTTAGATTCTGGCATACAGCATCTCCTATTTACACCTAGTCAACTGCAAAGCAGCTAATTTTAAGGCGGGTATCTATAGCAGAAAGAACGAATGGTGGCAAACACTCAAATGTAAACTTGTTATCAATGTGCAGAGTTCCGCACTTTGCGAATCAAGCGATGAATTCAACCGCTTGATTCAATTCCATTTGAGTATTGTTGAGTTCAGCTTTGTAACAGAGAACTTCAACACCAGCGTCTTGTGCTTGTTTTAGTAATAATGAATATTTGGCGTCTATATGGTGTGCCGCTGAGACTTTTTCAATACCTGAATGTAAAACAGTGAATAAAAGTACTGCCCTTTGACCAGATTCTGCCATTTCTGTGAGTTCACGCAGATGCTTTTGACCACGCGTGGTAACGGCATCTGGAAAGTAGCCTTGTCCCTTTCCAACACTTGGGTCATCTGCCAATAGAGTGACGCTTTTCACCTCTATATAGCAATTCGCTTTGGCTTCATCCTCGAGCAAAATGTCTATCCGGCTATTCTCACTGCCGTATTTCACCTCGGTGCGCAGCGTTTGATAACCTGAAAGTTCAACTATAGCGTCATTTTCAATCGCTTCCACTGCCAATTGGTTAGCACGGGCAGTGTTCACACAAATTCGATCGCCTTGTGCTGTTTCTGAGATCTCCCAGCTGTTTGGGTATTTTCGCTTAGGGTTGTCAGAGGTTGAGTACCACACGATGTTTCCCGGTTCAGCACAACCTGTCATCGCGCCAGTGTTGGCACAGTGGATAGTACGTTCACTGCCATCAGGAAGTTTGATATCCGTCAGGAAACGTTTGTAGCGTTTTATAAGAGTCGCAGACTCTAAAGGAGGATCGAAGTGCATTTTACTTATTTAGAGAGAACTGTTTTTATGTACAATATTGGCAACATTACACCACAAGGTCTTTCCATTGTCACAACTGCCCATTGACGCTGTGATGCCCGAGTTGCTCTCCGGCGTTCGTTCTCACTCCCAAGTTATTCTCAAAGCGGCCCCCGGTGCTGGTAAATCGACGTTCTTCCCATTGCAACTGGTTAAGTCTCAGGCGGTAAGTGGCAAGATAGTTATGCTTGAACCAAGACGCCTTGCTGCACGTAATATCGCCAGTTATCTCGCTGAGCAGTTGGGTGAAAAGGTAGGTGAGACGATTGGCTTTAGGGTTCGTGGTGAGAACAAAACCAGTAGTAATACTCGTCTGGAGATTGTCACCGAAGGGATCATGACCCGTATGATTCAGAGCGACCCAGAGCTCACGGGAATCGATATGGTGATCTTTGATGAATTTCATGAACGCAGTATTCATGCAGACACCTCTTTGGCCTTTAGTTTGGAGATCCAAGAAGCGCTCAGAGACGATCTCAAAATCGTGGTGATGTCGGCGACGCTCGACCAAGCGACTCTCAAAGCTCTGTTACCTGAGGCCGAATATATTGAATCACAGGGACGCTCGTTTCCTGTCGAGTACCGTTACCAACCATTGGCAGCTAATGATTACTTACCTGCAAAGATGGCGACAACAATCGAATCTCTGATGGAGAAAGAACTAGGCTCACTGCTGGCGTTTCTTCCCGGTGTCTCGGCGATTAAGCAGGTGCAAGAGCGACTGCAACATTTGAGTAGTGATGTGGATGTATTTGCTCTGTATGGTCAGTTGAGCTTTGCAGAGCAACAGAAAGCAATTTCGCCAGCTGAAAAAGGTAAGCGTAAAGTGGTGTTGGCGACCAATATCGCCGAGACCTCATTGACGATTGAGGGGATCCGCTTGGTGGTTGATTCTGGGCTGGAACGAGTGGCGAAGTTTGATTTGAAAACCGGTGTCACTAAGCTAGAACAGGTCAAAATATCTCAATCTTCGGCCGAGCAGAGAGCTGGCCGTGCAGGACGTATTGAAGAAGGATTGTGTGTTCGTTTATACAGCGAAGCTCAATTGCAACAACAGCCCTTGGTTCCTATTCCTGAGATTCTTCATTCCGATCTATCCTCCTTGCTGGCTGAGCTGATTCAATGGGGAGCGGCAAGCGCTGACGAGCTTCAATGGCTCGATATTCCACCTCAAGCGGCCTTAGCGCAGGCGAGCAGCTTGTTACAGCAATTGGGGCTTTTGGATCATAGTAGGCAATTTACTGCGCAAGGTAAGCAAGCTCAGCAACTTGGGCTAGACCCTCGGATTGCCAGCATGCTGATTAAAGCCAAGCAGCACAGTAGTCAGTTGTTGAATGCTGCTATTGCTGCCGCTGCGTTGATTGAAGAGCCTGAACGTAGTGTCTCTGAGGTCCAGCATTCGTTATTCCGCTTGAAGCAAGGGAAACATGCACGCAATCATTTCATGACTCAGCGTGTGAAAGCGCTCGCGGCTAAATTAGAACATAAATTTGACCTACAGAGTGTTGATGAATTGCTGCTGCCTTTGGCATTGTGTCTCGCATTTCCTGATCGCATCGCTCAATCGCGTGGTAAGCAGAATCATCAGTTCTTGCTCGCCAATGGCCATGGTGCAGAGGTGCGCGATGACGATCCACTCGCGGATAGTGAGTACTTAGTGGTTATTGATTTGATGAGAAGTGCAGGTCGCTCCAGTCAAGTATTCTTGGCCACCGCAGTCGATATCGTGAGTCTAGAAGAGCATTTTCCAGATATGTTTACGGCTCGCGATTATGTTGACTGGGATGATAAACGAGGGCGCTTAGTGGCAGAGCAGCGCGTTTGTCTGGGTCAGCTGGTCATTAATACCAAAGCCTTACCTGAGCCGGGTAGCGAGCAAATCAGTGAAGCTCTGCTCAACTATGTAGGACGTAAAGGCCTGGAGATATTGAATTGGACATCTGCAGCAAAGCAACTCCAAGCGCGTATTTTGTGTGCGGGGCAGTGGCTTCCTGAGCATGCATGGCCTGCGGCTGATGAGCAAAGCTTGTTAACGAATTTAGATGATTGGTTAATGCCTTACCTGAATGGTGTGAAATCAGTAAAAGGGCTGCAAAGTGTCAATATCGAGCAGGCTTTGATGGCGTATCTGGGATGGCCATTAAACCAAGAGATCGACCAATGGCTGCCTACACACTATGTGATGCCCACGGGTAGTAAGAAGTCCATTCGTTATCAAGAAAATGCAGAACCTGTGATATCGGTTCGAATGCAAGAAGTGTTTGGTGAGCAAGATTCTCCTTTAATTGCTCAAGGGCGTAAAAAAGTCGTACTTGAGTTACTCTCACCGGCACAAAGGCCATTGCAAATCACTCAAGACTTAGCCGGTTTTTGGGCTGGGGCTTATAAAGAAGTTCAGAAAGAGATGAAAGGTCGATACCCTAAACACCCTTGGCCAGATGACCCGGCTAACCATGTAGCGACGACCAAAACCAAACGACAGTTGAATCGATGATGATAAAAATGTTTACACCAAAAAAGGGGCCAGCGAAAAAGGCACCTGCGAAAAAGTCACCGACAGCCAAGTCGCCTCAAACTAAGTCAACCAAAACAAGAAAGCCGAGAGCCGCTGCAAAAAAGCGAACGCCGAGTAAGCGAAACAAAGCCAATCGAGGGTGGTTGAGAGTGCTGTGGGGCTTTGCTTGGAAAGCTGGCCTTGCTGTCGCTGCGATCTTGCTCTTTGTTGGCATTTATCTCGATACTGTGGTGAAACAGCGTTTTGAAGGGCAACTCTTTGACCTACCAACAGTGGTTTATGCCCGAGTATTAGATTTATCGCCGGGTACCCCAATCAGCATTCAACAAGTACGTAATGAGCTAGATGTACTCAACTACCGTAAGGTTAGTGCTCCTCGTCACCCGGGGGAGTACTCTTCGTCTTCAACTAAGATTGAGCTAATACGTCGCCCATTTGAATTTGTTGATGGCCCAGAAGCTGACCGTCATGTGATGTTGCACTTTAATGGCAATGAGTTAACCCGTATTCAGTCGCTTGAGAAAAAAGGCGATATGGGCTATTTGCGCATTGAACCTAAGATGCTAGGCATGCTTGAGAAAAGTAACGATGAACAACGTCTTTTCTTAAAGCGAAACCAGTTCCCTGAGGTGATGGTCGATGCTCTACTCGTGACCGAAGATAGAGATTTCTATCAGCATGATGGTGTATCGCCATTAGCGATAGCTCGTGCGATGGTGGTTAACGTCAAGGCCGGACGTACTGTACAAGGTGGTAGTACACTGACACAGCAGCTCGCGAAAAACCTGTTCTTATCGAGTGAGCGCACCCTTTGGCGTAAGATTCGTGAAGCCTATATCGCGCTGATTTTGGACTACCGATACAGCAAAGATGAAATTCTTGAGGCTTACCTTAATGAAGTATATCTAGGACAGAACGGTGGTGAGGCGATTCACGGTTTCGGTTTGGCATCGCGTCTCTATTTTGGACAGCCAATTCAAGAGCTGAGAATCGACCAACTGGCACTGCTGGTGGGGATGGTGAAAGGGCCATCGTATTACAACCCGGTTCGTTATCCTGAGCGTGCAAAAACACGACGTGACTTAGTGCTGCGTTTGATGATGCAACAAGATATCTTGAGTGCTAGCCAATATGAAGCGGCAGCCAGTCGAGATCTTGATATTCAAGACAACCCACGTATCGCGAGCCGTCAGCCTGCTTACTTCCAGCAAGTGAATATCGAGCTGAAGAAGTTTGTTGGTGACCGATTTGAGGCACAAAAAGGCTTGCGAGTCTTTACTTCGCTAGACCCTGTCTCACAGCAAGAGCTAGAACGCTCCATCGCGCGCAAGGTGCCTCAATTAGCTAAAACCGCAGGCAATAAACTAGAAGCTGCTGCGATTGCGGTTGACCGTAATACTGGTGAGATAAGAGCCATGGTCGGTGGTAAACGCACTGGCTACGACGGTTTTAACCGTGCATTGAATGCAAGCCGCCCGATCGGCTCATTAGTCAAACCTGCGGTATACCTAACAGCACTACAGCAACCGGATAAATACACACTGGCGACGACCTTGATGGATACGCCGCTGAGCTTGAAAGGCAGTAAGGGAAGTGTGTGGAGCCCTCGAAACTTTGACCGTAAATTCCGCGGTGAGGTGCCTTTATATGTGGCGCTATCTAAGTCTTACAATGTGCCGACGGTTCGCCTAGGAATGCAGCTTGGCATTGACTCTGTGTCGAATACCATTGAAAAGCTCGGAGTGGATAAAAGTGAGATTCGCCCTGTGCCATCAATGTTCTTAGGCTCATTTTCTTTAACTCCTTTCCAAGTGGCGCAGATGTATCAAACGGTCACTAACTCAGGCAGAAAAGCGCCACTCTCTGCATTACGCTCAGTGGTAGACAACGATGGTGAGGTTCTCTATCAATCAATACCTCGTGTGTCACAAAGTGTTGAACAGCAAGCGGCATGGCTTACTACCTATGCGATGAAGCGAGGTGTATCGGAAGGGACGGGCCGATTCTTACAGAGCCAATTTTCTTGGGCTGGACTCGCAGGTAAAACGGGCACCAGTAACGATAGTCGCGATAGTTGGTTTGTAGGCGTTGATGGCCGTGAGGTGACCACAATTTGGCTAGGACGCGATGACAACAAACCCACCAAGTTGACGGGCTCAAGTGGCGCGCTGCGAGTTTACGCAGATTACCTGAAACAACGTGGCCCAGAAGTGCTGCGTTTGCCTTGGCCAAATGGTATAGCTACCGCTAATTTTGTGAATACGAACTCTGGTGCACTAGAGTTTAATTGTGATGGGCCGGTGCAGTTACCCGTTTGGGATGAACGTGGTGACATTAAAAAGGGATGTGAAAGCCAACCAAAACAGTGGCTAAAGAAGCTTTTTGAGTGGTAAAGTTGCATAAGAAATTGATGACAAGGATAGAGTTTAAATGATGATTTCTCGTTGGCTGAGTCGTGGTTTAGGTGTCGTTGGGATTGTGTTTTGCTCTCAGGTTTTGGCTGAAAATGTGGTTGAGCCAGCCGACAAAACGCAAGTTGAGCAGAAAACTCGCCCAAGTATCGCCGTGGTTCTTGCTGGTGGTGGAGCCAAGGGCGCGGCTCATATTGGTGTCCTAAAGGCTCTTGAAGAGATGCACATTCCAGTCGACTACGTTACAGGTACCAGTATGGGGGCCTATGTAGGCGGCTTGTACGCAACGGGCATGAGTGCCGACGAGATTGAAAGTTTTATCTACTCTGTTGATTGGAACAAAGGCTATCGCGACCGTGTAAACCGCAGCGACCGACGCGTGCGCGACAAAGAGTATGAAGACCGTTACCAACTGACCACGGATTTAGGTTTAGGTTGGGGGGAAGTACGTGCACCAACGGGTGTCGTACAAGGTCAGAACATGCTACGTATCCTGCGTGAGACAACGGGTAACCTAGCTCCACTTGAATCTTTTGATGATCTTGCTATCCCATACCGCTCTGTCGCAACGGATATCATCGAACTCGAAGAGGTGGTGATCGATAAAGGGCAGATCGTCGATGCAATGATGTCGAGTATGTCAGTACCGGGCGCTTTACCTCCTTATGAGGTTGATGGCCGCATGTTGGTCGACGGTGGTGTCATCAACAATATGCCGGTAGATGTTGCCCGTGCGATGGGCGCGGACATTGTTATCGCAGTAGACATCAGCACCAACTACAAAGGCGAAGAAGAGTTCACCAACCTTTTCACGGTCGCTGATCAACTTTCGAACTACTTGGTACGTCGCAGTACTCAACAACAGGCGGAAACTTTAACGGCAGAGGACGTCTTTCTTAAGCCCGATGTTGGTCAGATGGAGACCACTGAGTTTGATAAGATGCCCGGCGCTTATGAAGCGGGTTATCAAGTTGCCTACCAGTTTGAAGACAAGCTTCGCGGCCTTTCAATGAGTACTGCCAAGTATCAAGATTATGTTGAAGGCAAGCAGCAAGCTCGCCGTAAACTAAAGCACGGTGATAAAACCGTGGTTGATGAGGTTGTGATTAACAATAACAGCCACTATTCCGACAAGCTGATTGAGAACCGCCTAAACCTTGAAGCTGGGCAAGTGTTAAAAACCAGCCAGATTGAAACTAGCGTACAAAACCTCTACGCGCTCGATCGCTTTGAACTGATTACCTACCAATTCGATGATTCTGATGGTGTCGATCAATTGGTCGTCGATGTGAACGAGAAGGAGTGGGGACCAAACTACCTCAACTTCCGCTTTTTCTTAGAAGATGACTTTGCTACCGATAGCCAATACTCAATTGGTGTTTCTGCAAACTTTACGGATATCAATCAACATGGTGCAGAGCTCAGAACCAACTTAGAGATGGGCACTGATAAGCGCATTGAAGCTGAGCTATTTTCTCCGTTTTTCTCGCACCACAACCTGTTTACCTCAGCGTCGTATGTGTATGCCAACCAGAAACGAAACCTACCCGCTAACATCGATGAAATTGAGGAGCCGACCTTAGATGTAACTCAAGACTTTGTATCGATGACATACAAAGAGAACATCGTTGAGCTGGCGTTTGGGTATCAACCAACTTTGTGGCAAGAGTTGAAATTTGGTGGGCGATACACTGATGGTGAGGTTGAAGTTTCATCGTTGCCGTCGCTTGGTGGTGGCTCTTACGAGCGAATCGGTGGTTTTATAAGCTATCGTCTTGATACCTTAGATAACTTCAGTCTTCCTACGGAAGGTTATTTCGTTGATTTAGAATACCTTGTTTCTCATGATGAGTTTGACTCTGATACTGTTATCTCTGATCCCAACCTTGTTCAAGACAATGACACCGTGTATGAGTTCTCAGCCAATCTAATGGCCGCACAGAGCTACAAACGCCATACTTTAGTCGCAAAGGTGGATTACGGTATCGTAGAAAGTAAAAATTCTCTATTCCCAATCGACCCGAAACAGCTCGGAGGTTTCTTAAACCTATCAGGTATTCCGCGTAACAGTTTACTCGGTCAAAACCTGGCATTTACCAGTTTAGTGTATCGCTATAAATGGTTTGAAAATGATTTCGGTTTGTTTGAGTCCCCGTTCTATCTGGGCGCATCCATTGAACACGGTGGTGTTTGGTCTAATAATGATTTGAAAATTCATGAAGCGCCGCTGTACACCGCAGGCTCGCTGTTTGCAGGCGTCGACTCTCCGATTGGGCCAATTATTTTGGCGTATGGTATGACAGAAGATAACTACGATTCTGTTTACCTTATTATCGGAACGTCATATAAATAACCATGCGAAAAATAGCGATACTGGCGACTAATTAGGCAAAAATAGTGGGACTTTCGTCTTAACTTGCTATGTTGGTCAAAATGATAAGATTTTAATTAATCGTTAAATTTGCTACTATACCGCCCACAGTTTGGCCTCTCTGATGCCGATCATCAATACAAATTGAATGACGAAAATGGCAATGGAGAGCCAAGTTTCCAAGGATGTTCACCGCTTTATTTTACTAACAATTATGAAGGAAGGTGGTGGACCGCAATGAGAGGAAAAAAGTCGTGCTTGAAGCCTACCGTAAACACGTCGAAGAACGTGCTGCCGAAGGAGTTGTTCCAAAACCACTAGATGCCGAGCAGGTTGCTGGCCTAGTTGAACTTCTAAAGAACCCACCTCAAGGTGAAGAAGAGTTCATTCTTGACCTACTAGAAAATCGCATTCCACCAGGTGTAGATGAAGCTGCTTACGTAAAAGCGGGCTTCTTAACTGCTATCACCAAAGGTGAAGTAGAATCACCACTTGTTAGCAAAGAGAAAGCGGCAGAGCTGCTAGGTACTATGCAAGGTGGTTACAACATCGAGTCGTTGATTTCACTTCTTGATGATGCTGATCTTGCTCCTATTGCTGTTAAAGCACTATCTCACACGTTACTAATGTTTGATGCTTTCTATGATGTAGAAGAGAAGGCCAAGGCAGGTAATGCTTCAGCACAACAAGTACTTCAATCTTGGGCAGACGCTGATTGGTTTACTTCGAAAGACAAAGTTGCTGAAAAAATCACAGTAAAAGTATTTAAAGTCACTGGTGAAACGAACACCGATGACCTATCTCCAGCTCCTGATGCATGGTCTCGTCCAGACATTCCAGTACACGCCAAAGCGATGCTGAAGATGGAACGTGACGGCATCAACCCAGATCAACCTGGCACTGTTGGCCCAATCGCTCAAATTGAAGAACTGCAAAAAGATGGTATCCCACTCGCTTACGTAGGTGATGTTGTAGGTACAGGTTCTTCACGTAAGTCTGCGACGAACTCAGTACTATGGTTCATGGGTAAAGATATTCCATACGTACCAAACAAGCGTACTGGCGGTGTTTGTCTGGGTGGTAAGATCGCGCCAATCTTCTACAACACAATGGAAGACTCTGGTGCACTACCTATCGAATTAGACGTACAGAACATGAACATGGGCGATGTTATCGACATCTTCCCATACGAAGGCGTTGTACGTAAAAACGGTGAAGAAATCTCTAGCTTTGAATTGAGCAAAGTACTGCTTGATGAAGTTCGTGCGGGTGGTCGTATTCCACTAATCATCGGTCGTGGCCTAACTAGCCGTGCTCGTACTTCTCTTGGCCTAGAAGAGACAGATCTGTTTGCTAAGCCAGTTGATCCATCTGCATCTGACAAGGGCTACACGCTAGCTCAGAAGATGGTTGGTAAAGCATGTGGTGTTGAAGGTGTTCGCGCAGGTCAATACTGTGAGCCTAAGATGACAACAGTAGGTTCTCAAGATACAACAGGTCCTATGACGCGTGATGAGCTTAAAGACCTTGCATGTCTTGGCTTCTCAGCTGACCTAGTGATGCAGTCTTTCTGTCACACTTCGGCATACCCGAAACCAGTTGACGTAAACACGCACCACACACTACCTGATTTCATCATGAACCGTGCCGGTGTTTCACTACGTCCAGGTGATGGTGTTATCCACTCATGGCTAAACCGTATGCTTCTTCCTGATACTGTAGGTACAGGTGGTGACTCGCATACTCGTTTCCCTCTAGGTATCTCATTCCCTGCAGGTTCTGGTCTAGTTGCATTCGCGGCAGCAACAGGTGTAATGCCTCTTGATATGCCAGAATCTATCTTGGTTCGCTTTAAAGGTGAAATGCAGCCAGGTATCACGCTACGTGACCTAGTACATGCGATTCCTCTATACGGCATCAAGCAAGGCCTACTAACAGTAGAGAAAGCAGGTAAGATCAATGAATTCTCTGGTCGCGTACTAGAAATCGAAGGTGTTGAACACCTATCTGTTGAGCAAGCGTTCGAGCTTTCTGATGCATCTGCTGAGCGTTCAGCGGCAGGTTGTACTGTTAAGCTATCTCAAGAGTCTATCGAAGAGTACCTGAACTCAAACATCGTTATGCTTAAGTGGATGATCGCTGAAGGCTACGGTGATGTTCGTACTATCGAGCGTCGTATTACAGCAATGGAAGAATGGTTAGCGAACCCTGAGTTGCTGTCTGCTGATTCAGATGCTGAATACGCTCACGTTATCGAAATAGACCTTGCTGACATCGATCAGCCAATCCTATGTGCACCGAACGATCCAGATGATGCTCGTCTTCTTTCTGACGTTCAAGGTACAGAGATCCAAGAAGTGTTCATTGGTTCTTGTATGACCAATATCGGTCACTTCCGTGCTGCAGGTAAGATGCTTGAAGAGTTCAACGGCTCTCTAAGTACTCGCCTATGGGTGGCTCCGCCAACTAAGATGGATAAAGACCAGCTAACAGAAGAAGGCTACTACGGCATCTTCGGTCGTGCAGGGGTTCGTATCGAAACTCCGGGTTGTTCTCTATGTATGGGTAACCAAGCACGTGTTGCAGACAAGTCGACAGTAATGTCTACGTCTACTCGTAACTTCCCGAACCGTTTGGGTACAGGTGCGAACGTTTACCTAGCGTCTGCTGAGCTTTCTGCTGTAGGTGCGATTCTAGGTCGTATCCCAACGAAAGAAGAGTACCTAGAGTACGCAGAGAAGATTAATGCAACGGCAGCTGACACGTACCGTTACCTGAACTTCCACAAAATGGGTCAGTACACGGAAAAAGCGGACACGGTTATTTTCCAAGAACCAGCCTAGTTCCTCGTCATATTTGTAGCGGCAGCGTTGTTGACTGCGTACGTTCACCCTAATCACATAGAGTTTCTATGCTCATAGGGATGAACGTACTTGTCGCCTAGCTGCCACTCCAACTATTTAGAGGAACCCAAATGATAGAGCGTCTACTTCGGTAGGCGTTTTTTATGTCTGAATACTGGGCTACGAGCGACTCGACCTATAAAGCACTTCGCTATATACTCTCGCCTCATTTTTAACCCTGTCTGCAGTTACTGCGTGGAGCCACTATGGAATTCGAATTTACAAGAAACACTTTGATGGGTGAGTACTACGTGAAATGCAGCATGGGGCACGAAATCGTTGGACGTTGGCTTCAAGAAGAGATTGGTAAAGACAAAAGTAAAATCGATCAGGTGTTGGCACTTGTTGAAGAGTCACGTACTAACTTTAGCAATGAGCTTTCAATGGTAGGTAAAGAGATCACGTTATCGATCAATGAAGATGAAGTAACGATTCAAGAGAATGTCCTCGGCCATGAGTATGAAATGGAAGAGGGTAGTGAATTCGACTTTTACAATAGTGAAAGCTTATCGGTTTGTGGAATTGATGATTTTGAGTTGCTGATGGAGCGCTGGGTAGATTTTTTAGGATTGTAGAATACCCAATTGAGCGCATTGCCCAAATATAGAGCAATTTGATACCAGCGCATTAAGATAGTGAAAAGGTCGCACCATTATGGTGCGACCTTTTTCGTTATTGGAGGTGTATAAAGTTAAAGTCGTTAAGTATCAATAATTTAACTTTTTGGCACGCTACTTGGATTATAGAAAGAGTATTAACGGACTAAGTGAAAAATCTAAGGAACGATTATGAAACTCATCAATGCCATAGTGAAACCATTCAAATTAGACGATGTGAGAGAAGCGCTATCTGATGTCGGTATCGAAGGTATGACTGTATCAGAAGTTAAAGGTTTTGGTCGTCAAAAGGGCCACACGGAACTGTACCGCGGTGCGGAATATCAAGTTGATTTCCTTCCAAAAGTAAAACTAGAAATCGCGACTCAAGCAGAAAACGTAGACCGTGTTGTTGAAGCGATTAGCCAAGCTGCTCACACCGGTAAAATCGGTGACGGTAAGATTTTTGTGTACGACCTGAGCCAAGCGGTACGTATTCGTACAGGCGAAATGGACGCAGAAGCACTTTAAGAATTCAAGGACTGGAGAATTTAATATGGAACTTTTAACAACAGTAACGGAATTACGTTACGCACTAGACACTTTTTTCTTCCTCATTTCAGGTGCGTTGGTAATGTGGATGGCGGCAGGCTTTGCAATGCTTGAGGCTGGTCTTGTACGTTCAAAGAACACCACTGAAATCCTAACTAAAAACGTTTGTTTATATGCAATTGCATGTACGACTTACCTAGTTGTTGGTTACAACATCATGTATGTCGATAACGGTGAGGGCGGTTGGTTGCCATCTTTTGGTGCACTAATTGGTACGCAAGGTGAAGGTGCGGATCACTCTCTAGAATCTGACTTCTTCTTCCAAGTGGTGTTCGTTGCAACAGCAATGTCAGTCGTATCTGGTGCGGTTGCTGAGCGTATGAAGCTATGGTCATTCCTAATCTTCTCTGTAGTTCTGACAGCGTTCATCTACCCAATGGAAGGTTACTGGACATGGGGCGGTGGTTTCCTATCTGAAGCTGGCTTTAGTGACTTTGCAGGTTCAGGTATCGTACACATGGCAGGTGCAGCAGCAGCTCTAGCAGGCGTACTTCTACTAGGTGCTCGTAAAGGTAAATACGGTAAAAACGGTGAAATCTACCCAATTCCTGGTTCAAACATGCCATTGGCAACATTAGGTACATTCATCCTATGGTTTGGTTGGTTCGGCTTCAACGGCGGTTCTCAGCTAATGGTATCGGACTTTGAAAACGCGACAGCAGTTGGTCAAATCTTCCTAAACACAAACGCAGCAGCAGCAGCAGGTGCAATCGCAGCACTACTAGTATGTAAGACAACTTGGGGTAAAGCAGACCTAACAATGGTATTGAACGGTGCGTTGGCTGGTCTAGTGGCTATCACAGCGGATCCACTGTCTCCATCACCTCTATTTGCAGTCGCTATCGGTTCAGTTTCTGGTGCACTAGTAGTATTCAGCATCATCGCTCTGGACAAAGCTAAGATTGATGACCCAGTAGGTGCTATCTCAGTGCACGGTGTGTGTGGTTTCTTCGGTCTGATGGCTGTGCCACTAAGCAACGCTGACGCAACATTTGGTGCTCAACTATTCGGTGCTGCAGTAATCTTTGCTTGGGTATTTGGTGCAAGTCTAGCGGTATGGGCAATCCTAAAAGCAACAATCGGTATCCGTGTAAGCGAAGACGAAGAGCTAGAAGGTATGGATATGCACGACTGTGGTGTTGGTGCTTACCCAGAGTTCGTATCTGTGAAGTAATATTTACAAAGATTTACATTTAACCTACTTGAAACCTGCTCGGATGAGCAGGTTTTTTTGATCTTTGACGTTGTGTTTCACTAGTTGTTAAATATAATAATGAAACTGATAAATATTATCATTTGTATGTCAAAAAGGATTGAACCAATGAAAAAACTGCTAACTCTTTCTGCTTTAGCTTGCGCAACTATCGCACCTACAGCGGCAATCGCTGCAGAAGAAGTAAACGTATACTCTTACCGTCAACCTTTCCTTGTTGAGCCTATGTTCAACGAGTTCACTAAAGAAACTGGTATTAAAGTAAACGTTAAGTTCGCAAAGAAAGGTCTAGCAGAGAAGCTAGCTCAAGAAGGCGAATACAGCCCAGCTGACGTTATCCTAACTGTGGATATCAGCCGTCTATCTGAGCTAACTAAGCAAGGTCTAGTTCAATCTGTTGAAAGCGACGTACTAGAAAAGAACATCCCAGCTCAGTACCAAGATACTGATAACGAGTGGTTCGCTCTAACAACTCGTACACGTAGCGTTTACTCTTCACGTGACCGTGTTGGCCGTCTAGGTGAAGATTTCACTTACGCTGACCTAGCTAAGCCAGAGTTCAAAGGCAAAATCTGTACTCGTAGTGGTAAGCACCCTTACAACGTATCTCTAGTTTCTTCTATGATCGCTCATAAAGGCGAAGCAGAAACTAAAGAATGGCTAGAAGGCGTTAAAGCTAACCTAGCTCGTAAGCCTCAAGGTAACGACCGTGCACAAGTTAAAGCTATCAAAGAAGGCCTATGTGACGTTTCTCTTGGTAACAGCTACTACCTAGGTAAGATGGTTAATGATAAAGAGCAAAAAGCTTGGGCTGACGCTGTTTACATCAACTTCCCTAACCAAGAGACAACTGGTACTCACGTAAACATCTCTGGTATGGCAATGGCGAAATACTCTCCAAACAAAGAGAACGCTGTTAAGCTAATGGAATTCCTAGCAGGTAACACTGCACAAGGTATGTACGCTGAAGTGAACTACGAATACCCAGTAAAAGCTGATGTTAAACCATCTGAGCTTGTAGCATCTTGGGGTGAGTTCAAAGCAGATACAATTTCTCTAGACGAGATTGCTAACCACCACGAAGCGGCAATCAAACTTCTAGATGAAGTTAAATTCGACCTTTAATTTTATTGATGTAGGCTGCGGCCTAGATTGATTAACAACCTCAAGTTCCTACTTTATGGACTTGGGGTTGTTTTGTTTTTAAGCAAGTCACTTTTTGATACAAAGCAACGCCTAGAACTAGTGAGTTCTGAGCTTCGCGCCTTGCAGTCACAGTGCGATATCGGTATAACTACCCTTAGTTTTTAAAAGGATATGAGATGTATTTTCAAACGCATTTTCGAGTTATCCCTCTCCGTTGTAATTAAGCGATGAAACAAAAGAATTATATATGGAATACCAGTAGTGGAGTGATTGCTTTGCTGCTGGTTTTTCCGATCTTAGCGATATTCACAACCGCTGTTGGTGAAACGGATGAGCTCTTCTCTCATCTTATGTCTACGGTGATGCCTACCTACGCCTACAACACAGTGGTTTTAGTGTTCGGCACTATGTGTTTGTCGTTGATTTTTGGTATCCCCTCTGCGTGGATCATGGCAATGTGCCGTATCCCTGGCGAGCGGGTCCTTCAATGGGCGCTCGTGCTTCCTTTAGCGATGCCGGGTTACATCGTAGGTTATATCTTTACCGATTGGTTTGATTTCGCGGGGCCAGTACAGATTCTGCTGCGTGATATCACAGGGTGGGGGCCGGGTGAATATTGGTTCCCAGATATCCGAACCCTAAGCGGTGCAATCATTGTACTTTCTCTGGTTCTATATCCTTATGTGTACCTACTATGCCGTGCTGCATTTATGGAGCAGAATGTTTCTTTGTTGCAATCTGCACGACTCCTAAAGTGTTCTCCATGGGAAAGTTTCCGTCGTATTTCTTTGCCTTTGGTTCGCCCCTCGATGGCGGTTGGTCTATCTCTTGTTGCAATGGAAACCGTAGGTGACTTCGGTACAGTAAGCTACTTTGCGGTTAATACGCTGACTACTGCGGTTTACGATACTTGGCTTGGTTACTCTAGCCTCACGGCTGCCGCCAAGATCTCAGCTATCATGTTGGTTATCGTGATCTTGTTATTGAGTTCAGAGCGCTACAGCCGCCGCAAGCAGAAGCTATTTCAAAACCAATTCAATAGCCGAGAAGATTTCCGTTATCAGCTGAAAGGCTGGAAAAAGTGGTCAGCACTTTTCTGGTGTTGGGGACTAGTTTGTATCGCTTTCTTATTCCCGCTCGGTCAACTGCTTATCTACGCGTACAAGTACTTCGCTCAAAGCTGGACTGCTGAGTTTAGAGAGTACGCGATGAACAGTTTAAATGTCTCTGTTCTTGCCGCTGTGATTGGTGTGCTGGTAGCACTGATTGTTAACTTCAACCAACGAGTGAATCCGAGCAAGCGTAACCTTGCTTACATGCGTCTCTCTTCTATGGGCTACGCGGTACCAGGAACGGTATTAGCCATCGGTGTAATGGTTCCGGTTCTGTTTATGGATCACTTGGTGAATGATATTGCCAAAGCGATGGAGTGGGGCCGTCCAGGACTTATATTCTCTGGCTCAATGTTCGCACTGATTTTTGCCATGGTGGTGCGTTTTTCAGCCGTCGCAATCGGCAGTATCGAAAGTAGTCTGAGTAAGGTTTCCCCATCATTGGATATGGCGTCGAAAACCATGGGCTGCAACACCAACCAAATGTTGCGTCGAGTACACCTTCCTTTGATTAAGCGTGGCGCCTTAATCGCTGGTTTGCTGGTGTTTATTGAATCAATGAAAGAGCTGAATGCAGCGCTGTTACTGCGCCCATTCAACTTTGAAACGCTTGCGACCTATGTTTATAACTACGCCTCGGATGAGCACCTTGAGCTAGCCGCAATGCCAGCGGTGTTACTGGTTCTGGTGGGATTGATTCCGCTTATCATCGTTAACCGTTCTTTGGAGCAAAAAAACTAATGAGTTGTGCATTATCAATTAAAGATCTGACTTGTAAGTATGAGTCTCAGACGGTTCTAGAGTCCCTCTCTTTAGAGGTTGAGCACGGTGAGATTGTCTGTCTGCTTGGTGCCAGTGGTTGTGGCAAAACAACTTTGCTAAAGGCGATTGCTGGTCTACTTCCGTTGAGCAGTGGCGTAATGAACCTTAACTGCCAGACCATTGATGACGGTAAGAATTGGCTACCCCCAGAGCAACGCAACATTGGTATGATCTTTCAAGATTATGCGCTCTTCCCGCATCTAACGGTAAATCAGAACGTGGCTTTTGGTTTGCGTGGATTATCAGATCAAGAGAAGTCGGATAAAGTGCGTGAGATGCTTGAGTTGGTTCACCTTGGTGAATATGGCGATCGTTACCCGCACCAACTCTCTGGTGGTCAACAACAACGTGTGGCAATTGCACGTTCTTTAGCTTATAAGCCAGATCTGTTGTTACTTGATGAACCTTTTTCAAATATTGATACTCAGGTTCGACATGAGTTGATTTCTCAGATTAGAAAAATTTTCAAGAAGCAGGGTGTTACCGCGATCTTTGTAACGCACAGTCGTGAAGAAGCTTTTGCTTTTGCTGACAAAATGGCTGTGATGAACAACGGTGTGATCGAACAGTACGGTTCTGCTTCGGAGTTGTATTTCCATCCTTCGAGCAAGTTTGTTGCTGACTTCTTAGGTGGCGGTAGCTACTTGAATGCGCAGCGTATATCTGAACATGAATTTGAAACCAGCTTAGGCGTGGTTGAGGCAAAATCTCAAACGGACATCGAGTTGGGCAATGATTGTGAGTTGTTGTTGAGACCTCAGCATATCTTGGCTAGCTATGAGCAAGACAGTGCTATCTCTGTATTGGAGCAGCAGTTTATGGGAGACCATTGTCGTTATGTGATTGAAGCGCATGGTCAGAAACTGCTGGCGACTTCTTCTGAAGCATTGGAAGTCGGCATGCCCGTGACAGTAAAAGTCGATACCAAGGGCGTTCTTGCTTTCTAAGCCATTCGTTTAACAAACAATCTCATGTGAATAAAAAAGCCCAGTATCAAACTGACTAAGTAGGATACTGGGCAAGCGTTCTTCACCTATAGGGTTAAATCTAGGTATAAAACCCTTCCTTAAAGAGTTACAAAGATAGGAAGGCTTTCATGTTTTGAAGAACACGTTCAGCAGTGTCTTTATCTTCCATTTCTGCAAATATACGCAGCAACGGTTCGGTTCCTGAGAAGCGAGCAATCACCCAGCCACCATTTTTGAAGTAGACTTTCGCACCATCTTCATAGCTGACTTTTTCAATCTCATATTCAAACTGCGGTAGCTGTTTCTCTACGTAAATCTTGGTGTAAAGCGCCTCTTTCTGAGAAGGTTTAAACGTGCAATCACCCTCGGCTGTGTATGCATAACCGTACTTTGAGTAGATCTCATCCAGCAGCTCTGAGAGCTTCTTGCCTGTTACACTGATCATCTCAACCAACAAGCTTGAAGCGAATACGCCATCTTTACCTTTGATGTGTCCGCGAATGGTCAAGCCGCCTGAGCTTTCGCCACCAATCAGTGAGTCATCTGCTTCCATTTGTGAACTAATGTGCTTAAAGCCTACTGGAACCTCAAAGCTCTTTTCACCATGGTCAGCGGCGACTTTATCGAGTAGGTGAGTAGTTGCGATGTTACGTACTACCGAGCCTTTCCAGCCCTTGTATTCCAGTAAGTAGTAGTAAAGCAGCAGTAGCACTTCGTTAGGGTGAATGAAGTTACCCTTCTCATCGATAATACCTAAACGGTCGGCATCGCCGTCGGTACCAATACCGATGTCGTAACCTTCAGCCGCAACCAAGTGCTTCAAGCGATACAATGTTGCTGCGCTCGGTGAAGGCATCAAACCGCCGAAGTCTGGGTTTTTACCGTCGTTAATTACGTCGACATCACAACGGCCATTGATCAGTACCGTCTGAAGAGCGTTTTTTGCCACACCAAACATTGGGTCAATCAAAACACGCAGATTGGCTTTCTTGATTGCTTCAATGTCGATGAAGTTGATGATCGAATCGACAAAGTCGTTCATCGGGTTGATGATTTCGATCTCTTTGTCGTTCAACGCTTGTTCGAAGTCGACACGGATAACGTCTTCGTTGGTTAGAGTCGCGATCTGCTGTTCGATCTTTTCGGTGATGATCTCATCAGCATCACGACCACCTTCAATGAACACCTTGATACCGTTGTAATCCGCTGGGTTGTGAGAAGCGGTAATACATGCTGAGTAGGTGCAGCCCATTTCTTTTGCTTGGAACATTACTATAGGGGTTGGAACAAACTTATCGATGAAGCTGACTTTGATGTTGTTAGCTGCAAGTACCTCAGCAAACCAGCAGGCCGCTTTATCGGATAAGAAGCGACGATCGTAGCCAATCACAAAGCCATTTTGTGCTGCATCTTCATCATTGATGATGTTAGCCAGTGCTTGAGCGACCAAGCGAACGTTATCGCGAGTGAACTCCTCACCTATGAAAGCGCGCCAGCCACCCGTACCAAATTTAATCATGTGAAAATCCTTTTAGTCTCATTGCCTCAAGTCAGTTATGACCTGAGGCAAGAGCGGTTCGTTAAATTACGCGATTAGCCTAGAACAACGACAACATCGTTCACGCTGCCTTCTGCTTGAACTGGGATAGCACCTTCGACTGCTTTGCCATTGATGGTGATAGACGCGACCCCTTTGCTTACTGCATTCGGGTTCTTCACTGTGATGTTGTAAGTTGCTCCGCGCCATTGACGAGTGACTTCGAACTCTGGCCAATTCGTTGGGATACAAGGATCAACAGTTAGGCCCTCAAAACCAGTACGTACACCAAGAATGAAGTTGGTAACCGCAAAGTATGCCCAACCAGAGGTACCGGTTAACCAAGGGTGGTTAGCACGGCCATGGTCTTGGTGGTCTTTACCCATGATGAACTGCACGTATGAATATGGTTCTGCGTAGCGTGTTTCAATCATGTCGTTTTGGTTGTACGGGTTAAGAGCATCGTAGAATTTCATTGCACGGTCACCACGACCAAGTTTCGCTTCTGCTACCCAAGCCCATGGGTTCGGGTGAGAGAAGATTGCACCATTCTCTTTTACGCCTTGGTAAACACGAGTGACGAAGCCGATATCATCGTTTGGTGTTGCAAATGATGGAGAGTTTAGGTGCAGGCCGTATTCAGAGAATAGATTCTCATCAACAGCATCCATCGCCTTCTCGCCACGCTCTTGAGAAACTGCGCCAGATAGAACTGCCAGTGTGTTTGACTCTAGGTGTACACGACCTTCAGCTTGTTGCGCAGTACCGATCTTGTCGCCATCTTTTGTTAGACCACGGATGTACCAGCCACCTTCGTCATCCCACAGGTGTGTTTCACATGCTTCACGAACGTTCGCTGCCATTTCAGTGTATTTCTCAACGTCAGCGGCATTGTTGCGGAATTTAGCGAGATCTAGGAATTCTTGTAGAGCCCAGAAGTGCAGGAATGAAACCATTGACGACTCACCACCACCAAGGTTTAGACAGTCGTTCCAGTCAGCACGTAGACCTTTACAGATACCTGTTTGACCAACGTATTCTGCAGAGAAGTTCAGTGCTGCTTTCATGTGTTCGTAAACAGTCGCTTCACCGCCGTCTGCGTAAGGAATCACTTCATCAAAGAACTCATGTTCGCCGGTTTCCATCACGTACTTGATGATGGTTGGAACGATCCATAAGTGATCATCAGAACAGGTGTCTTCGATACCGTGGATCTTATCGTCGTCTGATGGAGTCGGAACTACTGTTGGTGATTTCGAAGGTTTAACATCCGCTTTTTCTGGATCAAACCAGTCAGGATCGAATAGGTGTAGACCGTAGCCTGCTTTAACTTGGCCGCGTAGTAGGTCGACGATACGTTTACGAGTCATTGCTGGGTTAGCGTGAGGTACAGAGATAGCGTCCTGCGCGGTATCACGGTAGCCAAGACCAGTACGGCCGCCCACTTCAATGAATGATGCAAAGCGCGACCACACCACACAAGTCTCTGCTTGGTATAGTGTCCAGGTGTTGATCATAGTGTCCAAGCCTTCGTTTGGAGACTTAACTTGGAATTTGTTGCAACGCTCGTCCCAGTGATCTTTGATTCCTTGGAACGCAGCATCTACGTTTGCAGTGTCTTGGTACTTCTCACGTAGGCGCTCACCGTTGCCTTTGCCGATACCTAGTACGTAAGCAAAGCGAACCTCTTCACCCGGTTGAATTGTGAATTGTTTATGCAGAGAACCACAATGGTTGTAACAGGTTTGTGCGCTGTTCGAACATTTACCATTTTCAACCGCAATTGGGTTCGCTTCATCGCGGTACATACCAAGGAAGTTGTCACGCTGACCGTCATAGCTGTCTGGTGAGAAAGTTGATGCTAAGTAGTAGAAGCCTTCAAAGTCGTTAGTGTTGTAGTACAGATCGTATTCCAACACACCTTCTTGGTAAGATGTGCCCGCAGAGTACAGAGACATCTGGTGGTTTTGGTTGTCTGATTGGATGTGGCTGAACGAGAACTCTACAAATGAGAATGTGCTGATAGTACGTGGCTTATCAGTGTTATTCTTTAGTACAACGTCCCAAATCTCTGCATCTTCGCCCTTAGGGACGAATAGCGTTTTGGTTGCGGTAATGCCACTGTATTCACATTTGAACTTTGAGTACGAAAGGCCATGACGAACTTCGTAGTTTGCTTCATCTAGGCTCTTTGCCACTGGCTGCCAAGAGATAGACCAGTAGTCACCAGTCTCATCATCACGCAGGTAAACATAGTGTCCCGGACGATCAAAAGTGCCGTTCGGACGGAATTTAGTAACACGGTTATATTCTGGTGAGTTGTAGAACGAGTAACCGCCAGCGTTGTGTGATATGACAGTACAGAATTTCTCGGTACCTAGGTAGTTAGTCCAAGGTGCTGGTACATCAGGGCGAGTGATGACGTATTCGCGATTCTCGTTGTCGAAATAGCCGTATTTCATTGTTATTTCCTTTTTAACAAACTGCACTCCGGCAGTTAATCTTACAAATATTGATTCAGAGCCTCGTGGCTATGTATCCGAAATTAATGGGTTTTCTAGTGTTCTTACCAAGGTGTTCGGTACTGAATATCTAACCGTTCAAGCAGTGGTAAGTGACCTTTTAGGCGGGATAGGTAATCCAGCCAGTTACGATTGTTCTTGTGGGTCCAGCATCCTTCCGCTAGTGCGCTGATCCGAGGGAATACCATGTAATCCATACGCTGTTGGTGGGTAACAATTTCACACCAAAGCGCACACTGAATGCCACGAATTCGTTTTCGAATCGGGTCAGTGTCAGAGATCTCCGCGAGTGGCTCATAGTTGTAGGCTTGTTCCAGTGGAATCACTGAAGCCCAGTCGACACCTGGCTCTTCTGGTGCAAAATCTTGTGTCATGTCGAGGTAAGTGAATTGAGCCGGTTGCAGCACCACGTCAAAGCCTTGTCTAGCACAATTGACGGCGGCTTCTTCACTTAGCCACGAGTAGATGATGGTCTCTTTGCTGACCTTGTCGCCGTGTTGTGCTTCTTCCCAGCCGACCATTTTTTTACCAAGCTGTTTGAGCTTGTTTTCGGCATAGCGGAATAGGTGACCTTGCAGCTCTTTACTGTCTTGATAACCGTGTTCTTTCATTACTGCTTGAGCTGCAGGACTGTTTGTCCAAACGCCATGTGGCACTTCATCGGCACCCATGTGGATAAGCTTGCTTGGAAAGAGAGCAGCGACTTCTTCGATAACGATATCTAGGAACTGATAGGTGCCTTTAAGCCCTGGGTTGAGTACGTTATCGGTATAGTGCTGAATACTTTTGTATGCGGTTGTATCTTCCTGCTCAACCAACATCTCTGGTAGAGATTTGATTGCTGCTCGGCAGTGACCTGGAATATCAATTTCTGGAATCACTGTAATGCCGCGCTTTTCGGCGTAGGCGATCACTTCGCGGATCTCTTGTTGGGTGTAATAGCCACCATAGCGCTGAGCCAGATGTGTGTATTGAGGCTCCAGTGCTTCATTAAGACCACGCCATGCGCCAATGTCGGTCAGTTGAGGCAGCTGTTTTATCTCTATGCGCCAACCTTCATCGTCAGTGAGGTGCCAGTGGAAAACATTAAACTTGTACAGGGCGAGTTGGTTGATTAAACGCTTTACATCCTCTAGCGAGTGAAAGTGGCGCGCACAGTCGAGCATCATCCCGCGGTATTTAAATCTTGGTTTGTCGACGATTTTGCAGCATGGAACCGAGAAAGACTCCACACCTTGCTGCTCAATCAGTTGAACCAGGGTTGCGGCTGCATAGATAAAGCCACTTTGACTACCGGCTTCTGCTGTTATGGCTTCCGCTGTCACCGTGAGCTTATATTCAGCATCATCGAGTGTTGGGTTGGTTCTAAAGGTAATGGCACCCACCTCTTGCTCAGGCAGTGATAGCTCGAAATGGGTGCGCAATTCTTCTTTCAGCCACTCTCCACCATCGCTTGCCAGTGCAGAGGTGATAGCGAACGCTGTACCTGGAGTTAGGGGGAAGGCTCCGCTTTGTGTTGTGACTGAGTTTGGTTGTGGGATCAGCGCCAATGGTGCGGCATCAACCTGAGGAACTTCAGTGTGTTCGCGGTAGGGTGAGGCCAGAACAATTGGGGAAATATCTACCGGTAAGATTTGCGTTTCATCATCAGTGAGAGTTTGGATAAACGCATCGTTTAAACCGTCTGAAAGGAAACGGAATGGGGCACTTTGAATACTGAATTCAAAATAGTAGTGATTATTGGCCTTAAGCTCGCTGTCATTAGGTGTATACGTACAGTAGCTACCTACCTGAGTTAGAGTGCCTTGCGATAAGCTTTCTGGGAGAATAAAGCGATCAAAGGCAAAATGCAGCGACCATATTTTGATGTCGGCATCACTTAAATTATGTACGGTAAGACCAAAGCGGCAGTTTTGCTTTTGTTCTGAGAGAACAGCTAAGTCAATGCGGTAATTCATATCACTTCCCTGTTAAGTCTATTAGTACAAGTTATGTTCGGGCTTGCCAGCAAACATCAACGCACCTTCGATGGCGTCGAATTGAGGCTGTACAATCCATTGCTGAACAACGGGAGAGAGCCAAGGCTGAAGACGTTCAGCGATACTGCCCATTAGGCACACTTGATTGGCTCCTTTTCGGTGGAGGGCATTGATAAACATTTCGATGTCAGCTGCCGTTTGTTTGAGCATCTCAATAGCGAGCTCATCACCTTCGTTAGCGAGTTGAAAAATAACTGGGGAAAACTGACCGTAGTCTTTTGGAATGGCGCTCTTTGACCATTCAACAATATTGTCTACGTCATTATCGAAGTGGTTCATGACGTGTTGACACAGTGATGTCTTTGAGCGAATACCGTCTTCAGCAAGCAGTACTTGCTGGATAAGTCTGAGCCCCATCACGGCACCACCACCTTGGTCTGAAATTGGGAACTCACGACCACCAACGACGTGTTGCTCCCCATCTTTGAGCAAAATGCCACACGAACCAGTACCACCAATCATGATTGCGCCGTCTTGCCCGTTGTGCGCTCCAACACAAGCACCATAGGCATCGGTATTCAGGGTGATTGATGCAAAAGGATGGTCGATTGTCATGAAGTTCAACCAAGCCGATTTTTGTTCAGCACCAGCAAGTGCTAACCCAACATGCATCTTCGAAAAATCAGATTCTGTTAAACCGCCTTGTAGAGCCGCATCGCGAATTGCCGCAACGATGGACGCCATCGCAATATCAGTACCAAGAAGAATATTGGCGCTACCGCTTTTGGCTTCTCCAATAAATTGGCCTTCAGTGTCACGGATTCGAGCTCGGCAAGAGGTGCCGCCGCCATCAATACCTACGTAGTACATGTTATTGCTCCCCTTGATTAACGGTGAAGTTAAACTGGGCCGCTGTTGCTAACAGGTACCACGCGCCATGAGGGATCCATTGCTCTCCCCAGCGCCAGTTTTGAAGCATGTCGTCTTTTTGTGCTGGTGGATTAAAGGCGATATCTTCTTCGTCCTCAAAACCTGCAGTAATGCCATTACAAATACCGCCATTGGCATTGAAAAAACCAAGTTGTGGTAGGTAGTCTGGGTTGTTGTGGCCGTGACCATCTAGCATGCACATGTGATAAGGGTTGAGACCTAAAATCCAGTCTAAACAGTTTTGAGACAGGGTAATCAAGCGAGCTTTGAGTGCTTCGTCTCGAATATAAGGTTGAGCGAGCAACGCCATAGTCGCTAAAGAGCCTAGGCGTGCATTTTCACCCTGCCACCAATAGCCCGTCTCGTTGTTGTGAGCAACGAAGAAGGCGTCTCGCTTATCACTGTCGACTGGTTTTACATATTGTCGAGGATAGCCAAATGGGTTCGCGACTCTGTCGGTAACGGAGATTTCAAATTGGCAGGCTTGCTCGACCACGAGACTTGTAGTTTCATGCTGCTGCATATCCGGTTCTAAAGCTAAGTATTCACATAAAGCAATCACGGGCAGGCCAGCTTCCGCTGCATGGAAATAAGGACGCGAACCGTCGGAATTTGCTGACCAGAAGTGATCAAAGGTTTGATCTGACTGTTGACGTTGAGTGAGGCGTTTAGTCCAGACTCTCGCTTCAGCAAGGTATTTAGAGTCTTTAGTTACGCGATAGAGTTCACTTGCCGCCAACAATGCGCAGTACTCATCGATGATGTTCTCTTCACCATCGTTGAGGTAGAGGAGGTTGTACTCTTTTAGGTGCCAGTAGCCTTTTTCAGCTGTCTCTAAATAGGTTTGATTAGAGTACTCTCCAGAAACTTCTAGAGCAGAAGCACTGGCTAGTGCAGCGATAGCAACTCCTGCACCTTGACGGAATCCGGCTTGAAAATCATCAGATTTGATACCTTCCTGCGTCGCGTAGGCACAGATATCACGTTGGTTGATATCTTTGCTCCATTTGTCAAATACAGTCATGTAGAAGTAGCCGACTGCATCTTGCATACGCACTAAGAAGTCTGCACCAAATAGAGCCTCTTCAGTAAGGCGAGTTTGAGTGAACTTCTGGAACGCTTCATGATCCTGAGCTAAACGCAGCCCTTTGAGCATGTTCCAAACCACCATCGGAATCTGTTGTGGATTGAGGTAGTTTCCATAAGAGAGATGACTAAAGTACTTACTGACGTCACCCGATGCGTCGTACCAACCACCGTGCACATCTACATAACGATCAGTGCCCAACAATTGAGCCTGTTTATCTTTCTTGTCGAAAATGCCGCCACAGCGCTGTGATTTGAAGTAGTGCAGAACGTCAGAGAAGGTTCTCTGCATCAGTAGGTTTTCACCAATCTCGAAAATTTCCGAACGCAGGTTTTCAAAGCGCAGATAGTAACGCCCCGGTTTGGTCACTTCACTGAAATCAATTGTGAAGTAGTTTCCTGTGTGCCAGTTTGCAACTTGGCCGTGCTTAACCACATCAAAACTATCAACGGTGACATGATTATCTGCACACACCAACAGTACGGAGGTAGAGGAAAGACGAGCCTTGCGAGTTTGCAGTATCGCTTGCTTTGGCGCGTTGGCTTCATAGCCAATGTGATTGGTGAGTAACAGCATCAAATGTCTCCGACAGTCCTAATTTCTATTGGCTAGGTACTAAATCTTTGGTTAAAAATGGTCGATGTTAAATGACCAGAGTGAAAAGGTTAGGGACAGTGCTGCCCCCAACCCCAATGATTAACTCTCATGTAGGTAACAACGTACGAAGTGGTTTTCACCCAACTGAGTCACACCCGGTAGTTGCTCTTTACACTTGTCGGTTGCGTGCGTGCAGCGACCAGCAAAAGGACAGCCTGCAGACTCAGGAGTCCACAGTGGAATTTCCCCTTTGTTGCCAGCCAATTTTTCATGGATTGATTTCTTTGGATCCGGAACTGCTGACACCAAAAGTTGTGTATATGGGTGTTGTGGGTTGGCGATGACCTCATCGGTATCTCCCCATTCCACCATGTGTCCGACATACATCACTGAAAGGTCTTCCGCGATGTAGCGAGCTGTCGCGATATCGTGGGTGATGTAAAGTAGCGACATCTCTTTTTCGAACTTCATCTCTTCCATCAGGTTGAGAACACCTGCACGGATTGATACGTCGAGCATTGAGGTTGGCTCGTCAGCAAGAACTACCTCGGCACCTACTGCGATATTACGCGCCAGATTGACACGCTGACGCTGGCCGCCAGACAGTTGGTGCGGGTACTTCTGAGCCGTCTCTTTTGGTGGGATCAAACCAACTTGCTCAAGAAGATCGTATACGCGCTCTTCTTGCTCACGCTTATTGCGCGGGTCCACTTTTTTGTGAATCAGCAGTGGGCGCAAAATATGGTGGAAGATGTTGTGAGTTGGGTTGAGTGAACCAAACGGGTCTTGCCATACCATTTGTACGCCCTCACGATAGGTCATCAAATCACGCTTAGACGCGATAGTTTGGATATCGCGACCTTTGTATTCGATAACGCCGTCAGTTGGCGCGTACATCTTAGCGATCATCTTCGCTGTGGTTGATTTACCTGAGCCTGACTCACCAACAACGGCGAGGCCACGGCTTTTATACATCTTGAATGACACGTCGTTGATCGCACGCATCATTGGAGTTTGAATTGTGGTGCTGCTTATTGGGAAGTCTTTGACGACGTTCTTACCTTCTACCAATAATTGACCGTAATTTTTGCTCATAATTGTCTCCAGAATCCTTTATCGCTTTTTGCTTGCATGGCGGTTTGTCCGCCTTGTTGTATTGATGCTCTAAGAGCAGGCAAGCTAGAGCTTGGTATGTACTATTGGCTCACCATAAAGGTGGCAGTTTGAAAGATGCCCTGGCTCAATTGAGCGCAGTTTGGTTGGCACTTTCGTACAAGTTTCATGTACACGGTCACAACGAGCTTGGAAGCGACAACCTTCTGGTATTTCTAATAAGTTCAGAGGGTTACCAGGGATGCCTGCCAATTTCGTTTTTGGACCCGTCAAAGGAGGGAAAGAACTCCCCAGTCCTTTGGTGTACGGGTGATAAGGGTTTTCTAGAATATCTTGTGAGTTCGCCACCTCGATCAGTTCGCCTGAATACATGATGCCGATACGGTCGGAGAACTCGACCATCAGCGATAAGTCATGAGTGATGAACAAGATAGAGAAACCGAACTCTTCTTTTAGCGCGTGGATCTTCTGTAGGATCTCACGCTGTACCACCACATCGAGAGCCGTGGTTGGCTCATCCATGATGATCAACTTCGGATTCAGAGCTAATGCAATCGCAATCACCAAGCGCTGACGCATACCGCCAGAGAATTGGTGCGGGTAATCGCTAAGACGGCTAGGGTGGATATCAACGATCTCCAACAGGCCTTCAGCGCGTTGTTTTGCTTGTTCACGAGTCATGTTAGTGTGACGCATAATCACGTCACAGAACTGCTCTTCCATTGGTAAGACAGGGTTCAACGCGTTCATCGCACTCTGGAATACCATCGACATCTCGCTCCAGCGGAATGCTTGCATGCGGTCGTCGCTGTAATCTAAGATGTTTTCACCGTTGAAGATAACCTCACCACCGGTGATAAACGCTGGCGGCTTATGAAGGCGCATCAGTGAAAACGCAACGGTTGATTTGCCACAACCAGATTCTCCAGCTAGACCGAAGACTTCTCCGGGTGCAATGTCAAAGCTCACGTTGTTACAGGCGCGGACATCGCCCGCGTCTGTGATGTAATCTACGCAAAGGTTGCGGATAGAAATGAGTGGTGCTGTCATGATTATTTATCTCCGCTCCAAAGTGCATTTTGTGGTGGTAGTTCAGGCTCACGCTCTTGCTTGTCTTGCGCAGCAAGTTTCTTCCAGCGCTTCATACCTTTGTGCGAACGCAGTTGTGGGTTAGCAATCTCATCAACAGCAAAGTTCAGCAGTGCTAGGCCAGTTACAAGTAGCGTTAGTGCGATACATGGAGCTAGCAGTTCCCACCAAGCGCCAATCAGCATCGAAGAAGAGGCTTGTACGTTGTAAAGCATGATGCCCCAGCTCACGGTGTTCGGGTCGCCAAGACCAAGGAAAGACAGCGTCGCTTCCATCATGATTGCGTACATCACAGAGCCGATGAAGCTCGCGCCAACGATTGAGATAAGGTTTGGCAGAATCTCAACGAAGATGATGCGGAAAGAAGACTCACCCAATACCTCAGCAGCTTTCACAAACTCTTTTTCACGCAGAGCCAGCGTCTGTGAGCGGATAACCCTCGCTCCCCAAGCCCAGGACATAAAGCCGATAACTAAGGTGATGGTTAATGGGCCCGCCTCACCAATGAATGCTGCAACCACAAAGAGCAATGGATATTGCGGAATAACTAGCATGATGTTCATCGCTGCGGTAAGAATGTCGTCAACACGACCGCCGAAGTAACCTGCCGATACACCGATTACAGTAGCAAGTAAACATACCGTGATACCTGCACCGAAGCCTACTGCTAGTGATACGCGAGCACCGTGTACTACTTGAGACCAAACATCACGACCCATACGAGTTGTGCCCAGTACGTGGTCTGCTTTTTTAGACATGATCAGCGTACGACGGTCATCTGCTAGGTTTGTTGCTACCCAGCCATCAGGGTTAGATTGAGCTGATTTCACTACGAAGCTTGGGTACTCGTGCGGGTTACCCGTACGTTTGTCTGGGGCGTGCTTTGCAATTAATGGTGCAAACAGCGCTGCGAAGATGAAGACGCCAAGAATGATTACACCAGTCAGTGCCATCGGGTTGCGCCAAATGAGTTTTAGAAAGTCTTTCATGATTATTTACCACCCTTACGTAGACGAGGGTCAAGAACAACGTAAAGCATGTCAGCGACAAGGTTAAAGAACAGCATGAACAGCGTCATGATAAGTAGCTGACCTTGAAGAACTTGGTAGTCACGCGCGTTAATCGCATTGAATAGAACCGTACCAAGACCCGGGTAGTTGAAGATGATTTCGATGATGAGCTGACCACCGATTGCCATACCTAGTGACATTGAAAGTGCGGTTACACTTGGTAGTAGTGCGTTACGTGCCGCGTAGTTGAATACCACTCGGTTTTCACTTAGGCCCTTACCTTTAGCCATAGTGATGTAGTCTTCTGCAAGAAGGTTGATCATGTTGTTACGCATGTTGACTAGGAAGCCACCAATCTGAACCACAGAAGCACAAAATAGAGGAAGAACAGCATGATAAGCTGCGTCTTTAATGAATTCCCAGCTTGTCCAATCTGGCACTGTACCCGCGGTATATGCGTAGCCAGTCGGGAACCACTTAAGGCCGATTGCGAAGGTGAATAGTGCAATCATTGCGATAACCACTTGAGGTACCGCTTGCAGAATCAGCATACCTGGGGTCACGAATGCATCATATTTACTGCCACGTTTCCAAGCTGCGAAGATGCCTAAGATAGAGCCTAGAGAGAACGATAGAACAACCGCCGTACCCGCTAAGAACAGTGACCAACCGAATGCACCGCCAAGTAACGAGTTTACAGACAGTGGGTAGAATTGAATTGAAGTACCTAGCTCCCAGCTGAGGATGTTCTTCATGTAAGCAATGTATTGTACTAATAGACCGCCATCGACGAAGCCGAGTAGTTCTTTCATTGCTGCGATACGCTCAGGGGTTACCTGAACAGAAGCGTTAGCGAACATCATGGTCACCGGGTCGCCCGGCATTGCTCGCGGAATTGCAAAGTTTAACGTCGCAGCAACTAATAGCGCGACAAAATAAAATGACAAACGTCTTAAAAAATAACCCATAACTCACACCTTACTCACCCAGATTGTTTCCCTGTTTCTGGATTCAGGTCGCTCCTAGCGAAAATTTGGAACGAGAAATCCCCTGACGACGAGCGCCATACTTTCAATTGAGAGTGTGGGGATTTTTATAAGCGGCGTAAGGGATTACGCCGCAAGGATTGAACGACTGCTTATTGAACTGGTTTTAGGTCCAGTACGTGAAGTAGACGCTCTGGAATACCAGCCCAGATGTTTGGACGACCTTTTGGATTCTCTTCGTTCCACCAACCAGTGAAGCGAGTTGTGTTGTATTGGTACATGTAAGCACCAGACATTACAGGAATCGTTACTTGGTCAGCGGCGATGATCTTCTGGATACCGTGAGCGATGTCTAGCTGTTCGTTCTTATCAGCTGTTTTGTAGAAGCTGTTTAGAAGACCGTCTAGCTTGTCGTTCTTGTAGAAGTGCATCGCGAAACGAGGCATGCCGTCACCAGATTGCAGTGAAGAGTTGTATGCGCTGTTCCAGTAAGTGTATGGATCCGCACCGTGGAAGTAGTTTGTGTAAGCTACGTCGTACGTACCTTCAAGCATTGCTTGGTTGTACACAGAGAAATCTGGTGTACGAGCTTTTGCTTTGATGCCAACTTCGTTTAGTTGCTCAACTGCAAGTTGTACTGTGTTGTTGAAGTCAGTCCAACCGTTTGGTGATTGAATTAATAGCTCGAAAGATTTGCCTGATGGTGTATCAACAAAGCCGTCTTTGTTTACGTCTTTGAAGCCTGCATCAGCAAGAAGTTTCTTCGCGCCTTCAGCGTTGTAAGTGTTGAAGCCTTTGTATTTGTTGTGAGTCTTTTCATCAGACCAAGCTTCGAATGCATAGCCAAGGCCAGATGCGAAGTCATTCACTGTACCGCCACCGTAGAACGCGATATCGATGATAGTTTGACGGTCAAGAGCCATAGAGAATGCACGACGGAATTCAACGTTGTTTAGCGCTTCGTTCTTCGCAGCATCTGGGTGCTTGAAGTTCACAACAAATGCTTGCGTGCCTGCTGGCGGGTACCAGTAGTGGTGCTTAGGACTTGCTGCTGCGTAAGTACGGTCGATGTCTGGTACGAAAGAAGATGTCCAGTCCATTTCACCGTTAACCACTTTACCTAGGAATTGGTCGTTGTTTGCGATCTGTGGAACACGCAGACAGTCTACGTCTAGGTTGTCAGCATCCCAGTAGTTCGGGTTTTCACACTGAATGTAAAGTTGAGCTGTGAAAGTATCGATCTCAGTAAATGGACCAGAACCTACAGGGTTCTCATTGGTGAAAGTTGCTGGATCTTTGATGTCTTTCCAGATGTGCTTAGGTACTACAGGTACTTTAGCAATCTCATAAGGTACGTTTGAGTTTGCTTCTGTTAGGCGGAACTTAACTTGGTAATCGTTAAGTTTCTCTACTGAAGTTACCCAAGAGTTGATACCAGATTGGTCAAGCTCTGGCTTCTCTTTTACAAGGTTGAAAGAAAAAACAACATCATCTGCTGAGAAGGTTTTACCATCAGACCATTTAACACCCTTACGGATGTCGAACGTTACGCTCATTAGGTCGTCAGCCATTTTGAAGTTTTCAGCTAGACGGAATACAGGTGTGTTACCGTGCATTTCGTTGAAAACAACAAGTGGCTCGTATAAGAAGTCAGTCGTTGTATGTAAGTTAGTCGCACCTAGGTACGGGTTAAAGTTACGTACAAACGTTGTGTACTCTTTCGGGTGGATAGTCAGTTCGCTGCGTTCTGCAGCTGTTGCTACCGATGCAAAACCTGTCGTAGCAGTCGCAATAATTGCTGTTGCTAGTGCTGTTTTTTTTATATTGGCAAGCATAGCTGTTCCTTACTATTTGCTTTCATTTCACTAATGGATTGAATGTCATCTTTTGCTATTCGTAGATACACACTCTGTTCAAGGTCTACCTCTTTGTCATTGTTCCAAGAATCATCGCTGCTTCTATGAAGTGTTAAGAGTGGCCTGTAGACCTTTGGCACGAGTAAGAAAACACCTTATTCATGAATTAATCAAACTCGTTTCCCGTTAAAAACGTTAAAACTACAAAACGACACGTCATTAACGTCAAAAAATGTACTTTTGATTGATAAATGTACAATCGATACTTGGGTGATATGAGTCGCAGTTAATAGCGCATAGATAATTATTGTAAGTGGCCACTTACTTTTCAGGCTATTAAATTTGCTTATTTGTTGCCTTTTCTCATATTTGTAGATCTCCATCACTTCGCCAAATGACGTTAAATTTCCACAAAAAATTAAATCTGCCGTTCTGTTGTGACTCGCTTCTCAAAGTCCAACAAATAGTCAAACCAACGCCTAGTAATGTGTCAGTAACGAAGAAAAGAGCCCGATAATTAGCCTGTTTATTTCGTTTGTATAACGTTCTTTTGAGCTTGTTTTATATCTTTAAATAAGTGCTTTGTGAAGTCATTTAAGCGCTATAGAAGTGATAGGTGCCTAGTGTATTAAAGCCTCTTAAATCGGCTACTGTGAATGGCCTTGAGCGCACAATATGACGATAGAACGATTCCCAAGGGAATTAGGGAATTCAGACTTGGATAAATGAATTCAGGTTGATGAGAAGGCGTAGATGCTGAGGCATTAAAAAGCCCGCTGGTGGCAGCGGGCTAGGGTAGTAAAGCAAATAGTAAGCACTAGCCTAACTAGTGAGGAGCTTTTGTAGTTTATCTCTGAGCATTTCAATGTGAGTCCTTTCCGGTGTTTGCTCTTTACAGTGCTCCAGAATAAATTCAAGAGAGCTCAGTACTGTGCGCCAGCGAGGCGTCTTAGGCAGAGTTTCTACACGTAAGTACTTATCTAGTGTTCGAGTTTGCAAGGTACTTCTATCGAGATAGACACGCCATAAGCCACTCTTTTCAGCGAAGGCAAACTTAGTCTCTCCTGTGACCGACTCCCAATAAACAAGGGCGTTGGTCATAGCTTCAACAAGCACCTCTCGCATTAACTCTTGTTTATTCTTACCTTCACCAGCGGCCTTGTCAGCAAGGCGAGTGAATTCGCCGCCTAGCTCTTTCAGTTGTTGTAGCTTGTCTTTGTCCCCTTCAAAGGCATAACTCGACAGCGCTTCTACGGCCGTTTCTAGGTTGTTGATACGATTTGAGTTTACTGCACCGCCAACGTTGAAAATATACATAGTGTCTAATCCAGAGCCTTCAGGTAGTTTGAGAATATCACTTGAAACTCGTTGGCGAGTATCACTGATGTAGACATCAATCTCGCCACAGTAGTGAGCTTGGTCTACGCGTAAATACTTCGGTGCAATGATTTCATCAGCCATAGAACGCTTGAGTTGTTCTTGGCTGCGTCTAAATAGCTTAGCGGCGGCTTCGTTGGCAAAGCGAATGCGTTGATCATCGCGAATGCAGATAATTGCTTCAGGCGCTGATTCTAATTGCTCAAGCAGACGACCTTGGGTTTCAAGCAGGTTGGCTTCTACCATTGCTCTATGCTTCAACTCTTGCTGAAGCTGGTCGTTCTCGATGCGTCGCTGCTCTGCCTTACTTGCTGATAGGTGCGCTGTGATTCGGGCCGCTAGCTCTTGCTTATTGAACGGCTTAGACAGGTAATCATTGGCTCCAACCTCAAAACCTCGAACGCGGTCTTCAGGTTGGTTTAGCGCGGTCAGCATAATGATTGGTAATTGTGCGTGGTCATACTGCTTTCTTAGTGTTTCACACACTTGGTAGCCGCTCATACCGGGCATCATGATGTCGAGCAGTAGCAGCTCTGGTTTCTCTTTTTCAATTAATTCAATGGTCTCAGGACCATCACAAGCCGTGCGGACGCGATAACCTTCTAGCTTCAAGAAGCTATCAAGTACACGTAGGTTAACCGGTTCGTCATCGGCAATCACAAGCAGCGGGCCGCCTGGGTCTTCGTGAATCTCACTATTATCTTGCTGGCCGCTCTCTAGTACCTCTGGCGCTTGGAAGTGCGAGTAATTGCTAGACTCGTTGTAATACTCAAGCTCTTCCGGTGTTGCTAGTGGTAGCGTGAAACTGAATGTCGTTCCCACCATTGGTTGACTGCTGACGTAGAGCGAGCCACCCATTAATTCAATCAATTGACGGCTGATCGACAATCCAAGCCCTGCACCTTGTCGATATGAACTTGCGTCTTGCCCTGCCTGAATAAGTGGTTCAAAGATATGTTCTAAATGCTCTGCTGGGATGCCTTGGCCAGTATCGACCACTTGTACTCGGATATTGTCGTCAATGACGCTCGCAGAAATGACGATCTTGCCCTCAGAGGTGTACTTAATGGCATTGCCTACTAAGTTATACATTACCTGCTCTAGGCGTTGCGGGTCGGATGATACAAGACCTAAATCCGCTGGAACTTGGTTGATGATACGAATCGGTTTACTGCCAAGTAGGTGGTGCGATAGCTCAAGTACCAAACTGGTCGCTGCAGATAGGTCAACCGCTGACTTTTTAATGTCTAAGCTGCCATAACGCATTTTGTGATAATCCAACAGGTCATCAACCAGAGTTGCGAGGCGCTGGCCACTGTTGATGATGATATCCAGTTGGTATTTTTGATTTGCTGGAATAGGACCATTCGCGCCAGAGATCAATGCCTCAGCGATACCTACCATGCCGTGCAAAGGAGTACGCAACTCATGTGAGGTCGTGGCTAGGAATTCATCTTTGAGCTTGTTGGCGAGCTGTAACTCGTCATTCTGTTTTTGGATGGTCTTGAGGTTATCTTCAAGCTCTTCATTTTGCGATTTAATGAGCCCCATCTTTTCACGAATGGAGCGCTGCATACGCTCAAAGCTGACTGCCAGGCGTCCTATTTCATCTTTTCGCTCGGTATTGATCATCGCTTCATCGAGATCGCCTGCCGAGACTTTCTCGGCAGCCCAAGTGAGCTTAAGCAGCGGTGAAGTAATGAAGTTGGATAGGTAATGAGATGCGACAAATACCAGCACTATTGCCGTCAGCATTACGATCACGAAGATTTTTTCCAGTTGGTGGATTCGAGCAAAGGCTTCTTTTTCTGGTAGTTCAACCACTAGCGCCCAGTTTGCGTAATCCAACTCGATAGGTGCGTATGCGGCAATGATCGCTTGATCCGAACTGTTGTTAAAGGTGCCAACCGCAGTTTCACCAGCTAATGCTTTATCAATGACTTCGAGACTGAGGTCGATGGCTTGCTGACTGTGCGCCAAGCTTCTTGGAAGGTGATCGCTACCAACGAGTAGGGTCTGCATGTTCGAGCTCTTATTGAGATCCGCAATCAGCTTGGTGATGCCATTGATTGGTAGTCTGAACATCGCGTAGCTATGTAGGTAGCCCTGTTGAACAATCGGTGCGCCTAGCCATGCGCTCTGTTTGCCGTTTTCATCAAGAAAGTCAGAGACGATAACAGGGGTGTAGTCTTCATTGGTCTTGCGCTTTTCTGTTACATCTTTCGCTAGCTTTTGGAACGTCAGGCCAAGGTTTGAGTCTTTGTATTTACCAGTGAGAAGGTTAGTGCCGTAGTTGTCTTGTTTAAACACCGAGTAGGCGACGTTACCGTTGATATCAACCAGAAGGATATCGTCAAAATCGGCACGTTTAATCAGTTCTAGATAGGCGTTGTGGTAGCGCTTGTGAAGTAGGCGATAACGCTCACTGCCAACGTAGCTGCTCGACTCTGGCAAAATTGACGTTTTTACCTCGTTGCCAGAACCTTGAATATAACGTTGTTGAGCATTGCTGCGTGCTTCTTCAATGTCTAAGCCGAGGCGTTGAAAGGCATTGATAAGACCATAAAAACGCCCGCCACTGGCGATAGCCAACTCTGAACGAACAAAGCCAATCACTTGCGACTCTTGAGCTTGCAGGTAATCAATGATCTGTTGCTGCTTGGTATCACGCACAGACACCAAGTGAGAGGTACTCTGCTCTTGCAAATCTTGGCTATGAGACTGAAGGAAAAAGACAGCAATAAGAGTAACAGGAGTCAGACTTAACACGAGAAACGCTAGCATGAGCGTACTTTGAAGGCGCTTAAACTTCTGCTTTCGATAGAATCTAAACATAAATTAGGTACTACTTTCCTTGAATGTACTTCTGAAAATGTTTGAAATTTGAGTACAAAGAATAGATTGAGTGGTTTCTAATTTAACGAAATTAACGAGTTTTTTTACTTTGACAAGTAAGTGCTATTTAAAGCGTGTGCAGTCGCGCAAATTTATTAAATTTTGCTAGCAATATGAGCAAAAAGTGCAGGGATTGTCCTGCACTTTGTAGAGGTAGGTTATTTCGCTGCGTGATAGATAGCGAATTTTGTGGTCTTATTTAGTGTCGCGCATTTACCAAAAGCTTGCTCAATAATTGGTGGGTACTTGAGGAAGCTGTTAGCCACAATAATCATTTCACCTTGAGCGCTCAGGTAGTTCGGTGCATCGGCCAATAGAGTCTCTGTCGCACTGTAGCTAGTGTCTAGACCTGAATGGAAAGGTGGGTTGCTGATGATGAAACGGTAATCTTTTGATGTATCTGAGTAGACATCGGAAGCGAATACTTTACCCGTTAGTCCATTGGCTGCCAGTGTCGCTTTAGTTGATTCCACGGCAAAAGCGCTGATGTCGCACATCTCTAGCTCGATCTCAGAGTTACGTGAAGCCATCACAGCACCAAGCACACCTGCACCACAACCAAAATCGAGCACCTTACCGTTTAGGCTTGGTAGCGTATCAAGCAGTAATTTACTGCCGATATCAAATTCACCGTGGCTGAATACACCAGGCAGACTCTTAACTGTAAGTGATTGCTCACCTATGTTCACCGAATAGGTTTTAAACCACTCTTGAAGATTGAACGCTGGAGCGTGCTCTAGGCATTGACCCCAATAGAAAGAACAGCGACGCGCTGAGTCATATTTAACGACATTGCCGTAAGGCTTGAACATCTTCTCGATGCTCTTCACACCGGAACGGTTTTCACCAACAACCACAATCTCAGTATCTTTACCCAGTTTCGCCATCAACATTGCGAGCAAGAATTCCGCTTCAGCTTTGGCTTTTGGCCAATAAAGTAGAACGAGATCTGCTTGAGTCTCTTCGGTGAACTCGGCGCCATAGAAACGTTGAATGGTATTGCAGTTTTCTAGCTGACGGTAATAGCTGTAGTTAGAGGTAAATACTGATACCGACTCACAGTGTTTAGCTAATTCAACAGGAAATAGGTCTTCAGCCTCACCTGCAACCAGAACATGTTTGCCTTCAAAATAGGCGAGTTGGCGTTGAGCAATTTGGCTTGGGGCGATATAGGCAGACATAGGGACTCTCTGTTGAATCGTTAGCAAAAAATAGGGGCGGATTTTCGCATAATCCGCCCCAAGCTTGAAGTTTTAATCGTCGCTAAGTCGATTATGTGTTGTCTTGTCGATTAAGGAAATCTTTAAACTCTTCATCGTAGATATTGAACAGTACGATAGTAATCGCAAAGATCAGTGGGCCATAGATCAGACCGATGAGACCGAACAGTTGGATACCACCTAATAGCGAGAAGAAGATCATCAAGGTATTCATACCTGCGCTACCTTGCATCAAGAGTGGGCGGAGCAGGTTATCAATCGAGCCAACCACCGCAACACAGTAAACTGTAAGGAAGATAGCCCACGTAGTATCACCAGTTAGGAATAAGTAGATTGCTGCAGGAACCCAAATCAGTGCTGTACCAACGACCGGAATGAATGAAGCAAAGCCCATCATGGTACCCCAGAAAAGCCCCGGGAAGCCTGCTATCCACATACCCAAACCACCAGCAAAACCTTGTGCAATTGCGGTTAAGAATGAGCCCATAACAGCGGATTTAGAAACCTGTTCGATCTCTGCCAGTAGCTTGTCTTCTTGGCTACGAGACAGAGGCAATATGTGACGAACTACGCTGATGATCTTGTCATGATCGCGCAGCAGGAAGAACAGCACGAACAGCATCAAGAAGAAATCCATCAAGAAGTTGGTCGCATCACCTAAGATCTTGGCACTGATCCCAACTAATTTGGAGCCAAAGCTAGTAGCGAATTCACCGACTTTCTGCGCAATTGCTTGTGGTTCAATGTTGTCAAACGGCAGGTAGTCATTGATGAAGGCGAGCGCTTTAACCACCAAAGGATGTTCAAACAGGGTTTGGATACCACCGTGCGTAACCCATTTATAAGTGTTTTGCGAGAACAGTGAACCTTGCTGAACAATTGCAGCAAAGACGGCGAGCAAAGGGATCACAATGATGAATGTGAGAATAATGCACGAGAGCAGAGAGACCAGATTGGCTTTATTAGGAAGTTTTTTCTCAAGCCATTCATGGATCGGAAACATCAATAGCGAGATGATGAACGCCATCACGATCGAGTTGACGTAAGGTTCAATCAATAAATAACAGGCATACGCCGCCGCAAGTAGGGCAACAATAATCACCCAATGACTTGAGTTAATTTTGATCTTTTCTGACACGGTAGTGGTCTCTATGTTTGCGAACTCAGTTTATAATGGCTGCAAAACAGAGAGTTAGCAATGAGGAGTTTTCATTATGGGGTGTTGTAATAACGACAAAAAATGCCAAGAGAATGAGCAGCAAGCTAAAAAAGAGATCCCGTGGTTTCGAATGTTGCTGGGCACTTTAATGCTACTGGTGTTTTTATTCTGGGAGCGCTAATTGGAAGTCGCAACGAGGTGAGAACTATTTTGTGACTCTCGGTTTGCTTGAAAAATAAAAGGCTGCACAAAGCAGCCTTTATAAACAATGTGTTAAAGCTAAATAGCCTTATTCTGCAGCAATGATTGCAAAACAGCGGTCAGCAGCTTCCAGTGTTGCGTCGATCTCTTTTGAACCGTGAGCTAGTGATGTGAAGCTTGCTTCGAATGCTGAAGGAGCTAGGTAAACACCGTGGTCCAGCATTAGGTGGAAGAAGCGCTTGAAGCGTTCTACATCACACTTAGTTACATCTTCGTAGCACGTTACTGCTTCTTGTTCAGTAAAGAAGAAACCAAACATACCGCCAACTTGGTGAACCAGTAGTGGAATACCGTGTTTGTCTGCAAGCTGCTTGAAGCCATCAGCCAGTTGCTTAGTTTTTGCCGCTAGACGCTTCTCGTTACCTTCTTCACGTAGAAGGTTCAAACATGCGTAACCTGCCGCCATTGCCACTGGGTTACCTGATAGAGTACCTGCTTGGTATACTGGACCTGTTGGTGCGATGTATTGCATCACTTCTTTACGACCACCAAAAGCACCTACTGGCATACCGCCACCAATCACTTTACCAAGACACGTTAGGTCTGGCTTGATGTTGTAGTAAGCTTGCGCACAGCCTTCAGCAACACGGAAACCTGTCATTACTTCATCAAAGATCAGTAGTGCGCCTTCTTGGTCACAGATTTCACGTAGACCTTCGTGGAAGCCTTCTACTGGTGGGATACAGTTCATGTTGCCCGCTACAGGTTCAACGATGATACAAGCGATCTCACCTTTATTTGCTTCAAATAGCTCTCGTACTGAGTCTAGGTTGTTGAATGTCGCCGTTAGCGTGTGCTTAGCAAAATCTGCTGGCACGCCTGGCGAGCTTGGTTGACCAAGAGTCAGAGCACCAGAACCAGCTTTTACAAGTAGGCTGTCTGCGTGGCCGTGGTAGCAGCCTTCAAACTTAAGAATTTTGTCACGACCAGTAAAGCCACGAGCAAGGCGAATTGCACTCATCGTTGCTTCAGTACCTGAGCTAACCATACGTAGTTGTTCCATTGAAGGAACCATCTCAGATACAAGCTCAGCCATTTTGATTTCAGTTTCCGTTGGAGCACCGAAACTAAGACCACGTTGAGCCGCTTCGATAACTGCATCACGGATAACAGCGTGATTGTGACCAAGGATCATTGGACCCCAAGAACCAACGTAGTCGATATATGCTTTACCATCAGCATCAAAAATTAGCGGGCCATCAGCGCGCTCGATGAAGATTGGAGAACCACCTACACCATTGAATGCACGTACAGGAGAGTTAACGCCACCCGGAATAGTTTGCTGTGCTTTTTCGTACAGCTCTGCTGATTTGGTCATTGATATATCCTCTTTTGACTGTCGGGACCAATTGGCTCGCATTGTACCTATCCATAAACCAACTAGGAATGGTTTCGCTGAGATAATCACCCGAATCTGGTGGTTTTGAGGGGTTAAGCGGCTAATTTATTTTTATTTGATGAGTTTTTAGCAGGAAAAACGGCGATCAGATGGTGAATACTTGAACGTTTCAGTCAGGTATTGGATAATCACCGGAATAGAAAAATATATTCAACAACTATGATCTCGAACTCGATTTGTATCATGTTGTTTTTGACACAGGTAAGAGAGGTTGTCGTGAGCGAAGCAAATATCCCATTGTCTTTTTCTGATGCAGCAGCTACCCGCGTACAAACGCTGATTGCTGAAGAAGAAAACCCAGATCTAAAACTGCGTGTATACATTACAGGTGGTGGTTGTAGCGGTTTCCAATACGGCTTCACATTCGATGAAAAAGTAAATGATGGTGACATGACTATTGAAAATAGTGGTGTAACGCTAGTGGTTGACCCAATGAGCCTTCAGTACCTGATTGGCGGTGTTGTGGATTACACAGAAGGCCTTGAAGGCGCACGCTTCTTTGTAAACAACCCAAATGCAACAACAACTTGTGGTTGTGGTGCATCGTTCAGCGTGTAAAAGCTGACAAAACGTATTGTTATATAGAAACGCTGAACTTAGGTTCGGCGTTTTTTTTTGTATTTTTTACTGAGTGCTTGGCACAGTTATCATAAAATTCAGAGGGGAGGGATACTCGGATTTTAGGCTAAGTTGTTGTCTTTAAAAGAACTAGCTTTGTTTTCTATTGAACGACATGTTGAATAAAGTGTCGGGCTCATCGAATTTTACCTCTTGTGGGTCTGTTATGGTTGGAGATGTGTATCAGGAAGTTGCACATGCTTACGTGAGTTCAGTATCTCTCTCAATCATCAGGTTATGAATAGTAAAAGGACGTGTTATGCCTAGCCGCTTCGCCCGTATTGGGTTTTCCTCTTGGTCAAAGCAACCTTGGTTGGTATCCCTCTTCTTGGTGGTGCTGTTATCTGTGTGGTTGGGATTAGGCGTTGGGCAGGCCGAAGAGCCAACTTCCTCAGCGAGTACAGAAGTCCCTCTCGCAAAAGTCTCCTTTCAAACCTTTGACGCTTCACCTACATACAAAGTTATTGATTTATATGGCAGAACAGCACCTGATCGGCATGCGCGCTTAGGTGCAGAGATTGCTGGAAAAATCGTAACACTCAATATTGCGAAAGGTGATGCGGTCGAAGCAGGTCAAGCGATCGCGCAGATTGACAAAGCCGATTTAGGTATTCAATTAGAGCGAGCTTCAGCACTGTATCGCTTGAAGCAGAAAGAGTTTAAGGCTGCGCAATCTTTGAAAAAGCGTGGCCTGCAAGGTGAGATTGCTTATACCACCGCAGAAGCCGCACTGACCGAAGCAAAAGCCATGAAAAGTAATGCAGAGCTAGCGCTGCGTAATACGGTGATTCGTTCGCCTTTCTCTGGCATCGTGCAGGAGTTACACGTTGAAGTCGGAGACTTCGTTGGGGTCGGCGATCCGGTTGCTGGTGTCATAGACCTCGATCCACTGGTGATTGAAGCGGATGTGAGTGAACGTCACATTCAACAACTACAATTAGGCCAAGCGGCTAAGGTTCGTTTATTAGGTCATCAAAGTGTCGAAGGTAAGCTTCGTTACATCTCGCGTATATCGACAGCGTCGACCAATACATTCCCAATTGAGATTGAAATCCCAAACCCGCAGCGCAGTTTGCCAGCTGGCGTCAGTGCAGAGGTTTCTCTGAATCTAGAAAGTCAGCAAGCGGTCAAAGTGACGCCTGCGATGTTGGCTTTGGATGAGGCTGGCAACCTTGGTGTGAAAACCTTAGTGCCATCTGGTGATGACAAGGTCGTAAAGTTTGTTCCGATTCAGTTAGTGAAAGCAGAACAAGATGGAGTTTGGCTTGCAGGACTGGGGGAGACAGTGGATATCATTACCGTTGGACAAGGTTTTGTGCGCGATGGTGATAACGTGATTGCCACAGAGCAACCAACAGCGGCGAACTAGGAGAGAACATCATGTATTCATTGATTGATGCTGCGATGTCTCGCTCGCGAACCATGTTGTCATTGCTGCTGTTTATTTTGGTCGCGGGCATCGGCACTTATATTACGATTCCAAAGGAGTCGAGCCCGGACATTACCATTCCAATCATTTATGTGTCTGTTGGCCACCAAGGTATTTCCCCAACAGATGCCGAGCGCTTATTAGTTCGACCTATAGAGCAAGAGCTGCGGTCGATTGAGGGTGTAAAAGAGATGACAGCAACGGCCTCTGAAGGCCATGCTTCGGTGGTGTTGGAATTCAACGTCGGGGTTGATCTCACCAAGGCAATGGCAGACGTGCGAGATGCGGTCGATCTTGCTAAGCCTAAGTTGCCAGAAGACAGTGATGAACCAACCGTTAATGAGGTGACTTTAGCCTCAGAGCAACCCGTGCTTTCCGTGGTTTTATATGGCACGGTTCCCGAGCGCACTATCGTTCAAATTGCTCGTGAACTAGGAGACAAACTAGAAAGCTATCGCCAGATACTCGAAGTGGATATCGCTGGCGACAGAGAAGACATTGTCGAAATCATTGTCGATCCCTTACTCATGGAAAGCTACAGCTTAGATCAAGCCGATATCTATAATCTGATCGCACTGAATAACCGCGTTGTAGCGGCTGGATTTGTGGATACCGGTTATGGTCGATTCTCGATCAAAGTCCCTTCCGTTTTTAACTCTTTGAAAGATGTGCTTGAGCTGCCAATCAAAGTTGACGGTAAACAGGTGGTGACCTTTGGCGATGTTGCCACGGTAAGGCGTGCCTTTCGCGATCCTGAAAGCTTTGCCCGCTTAGATGGTAAATCTGCCTTAGTATTAGATATCAAGAAGCGTGCTGGCGAGAATATCATTGAGACGGTAGAACTGGTTAAAGCTGTCGTTGGTGTTGCTCAGCAAAGAGTAGAGTGGCCAAATAATTTATTGGTTAAGTTCACTTGGGATGAGTCTAAAGATGTCAAGATCATGCTCAATGATCTGCAAAACAACATTCTCTCGGCCATTATCTTAGTGGTGATCGTGATCATCGCGATCTTAGGTGTTCGCACTGCGTTATTGGTCGGTATATCTATCCCCGGATCGTTCTTAACTGGGTTATTGGTGTTATCGGTGTTTGGCTTAACGGTCAACATCGTGGTGTTGTTCTCGTTGATCATGGCCGTTGGTTTGCTGGTGGATGGTGCGATTGTTGTTACCGAGTTTGCTGATAGGAGGATGCAAGAGGGCGAAGCAAGGAAAACAGCGTATCAAGCGGCAGCGAAGCGCATGGCGTGGCCAATCACAGCATCGACCGCGACGACTTTAGCGGCGTTTGCGCCATTGCTGTTCTGGCCAGATGTGACTGGTGAGTTCATGAAGTACTTACCATTGACACTTATCGCGACCTTGTTTGCTTCTCTGTTGATGGCACTGTTGTTTGTTCCTGTGTTGGGAGGGTTGATTGGTAAACCGCAGTATGTCTCTGCTTCTAATCAATCTCGAATGGTGGCTCTACATAATGGAGACTTCTCACAAGCGACAGGGATTACTAAGCTCTATTACCGCACCCTCTCAATCGCTATTCAGCATCCACTTAAAATCTTATTGAGCGCGATATTGCTCTCTATTGCTGTCGGGTTTTCTTACGCCAAAGCGGGACTTGGAGCGGAATTCTTCCCTGAAGTTGATCCTCCATTCTTCAACGTAAAAGTGCGTTCGCATGGCGACCTCGCGATTCAAGAAAAAGACATTATTATGCGAGATATTGAGCAGATGATGCTTGGCCATGAAGAGTTCGACAGTGTTTACACGCGCACAGGGGGAGATGATCAGATTGGTCTTATTTCGATTACGCCTGTCGATTGGCAGTATCGTCGCAGTGTTAAAGCAATCATTGAAGAGCTAAAAGTTCAAACTGATCAATACCCGGGAGTCGAAATTGAGTTTAAGTTTCCAGATGCTGGTCCTCCAGTAGAGAATGACTTGGTGATTGAGCTCTCTGCAAAAACGCCAGAGCAGTTAAATCAAGCTGCCAAAATGGTTCGGTCGTGGGCAGATGCCAGCCCAGCTCTGACCAACATCAGCGATACTAGCAGTAAAGATGGAATTGATTGGAAAGTGGATATTAGGCGTGATGATGCAGCTCGCTTTTCTGCCGATGCCACTCTTGTCGGAAATACGGTTCAATTTGTGACCAACGGGCTAAAGATCGGAGATTATTTGCCTGATGACTCTTCTGAAGAGGTCGATATCTTAGTTCGTTATCCAAATGATAAGAGAGATATTGGCCGTTTTGATCAGCTAAGAGTTAAAACGCCTGCAGGTCTGGTTCCTATCACCAATTTCGCTCAGATTGTGCCTGACCACAAGCAAGACACCATTAAGCGCCTAGATGGTAAACGCGTGGTCAACGTGTTGGCCGATATGAAAGAAGGGTTCAATCTTGCGCTCGAACTACCTAAGATTGAACAAGCGCTAAGCGAGTTGGGCTTACCCGATGGCGTTGAGTTTCGTATTCGTGGCCAGAACGAAGAGCAAGAGAACTCATCAGCATTTTTGCAAAGTGCATTCATGGTTGCGTTGGCGGCAATGGCCTTGATTCTCATCACTCAGTTCAATAGCTTCTATCAGGCCTTTCTTATCCTCAGTGCGGTGCTCTTCTCAACCGTTGGTGTGTTCATGGGGCTATTGATATTCCAGCGTCCTTTCGGTGTGGTGATGTCCGGCATTGGGGTGATCGCATTGGCAGGTATTGTGGTGAATAACAATATCGTACTGATTGATACCTACAATCAGCTGGTCAAGCGGGGGCTAGACAAGCGAGATGCAATTTTAAGAACCGGTGTCCAACGTCTAAGGCCGGTAATGCTAACAACCGTGACAACCATTTTGGGCTTGATGCCGATGGTGCTTGAGATGAACATCGACTTAATCAATCAGAAGATCGAATTCGGCGCACCGAGTACCCAGTGGTGGTCGCAATTGGCAACTGCCATTGCTGGTGGTTTGGCGTTTGCGACGGTTTTAACCTTGGTACTCACGCCTTGTTTGTTGATGTTAGGTAGAGATAAAAACAAACAGAGCACAAGCTCAACAGTAAAAGCTAGGTACGATAGATAAAACAAAGGGCACCTCAGAGTGCCCTTTGTCGTTTATGTTGTTTTGCGTATCGGTTTACACAAAGTTAAACGTTAAACGTTGTAGGTGAAACATTAGTTAGTGGCCAGTAGTTGGCTATAACGGTCTAGTTTTTCTAGGCGTAGCTTCGAGTTAGCAATGAAGGTTGTTTTCGCTTTACCAGTCAGCGACTTAGACTGTGGTAGCTTCACAGTACGAGCGTTCTTGTGCACGCCATTCACTAAGAATTCGTAGTGCAGGTGTGGGCCGGTAACACGACCTGTACCGCCTAAGGTACCGATAGTCTGGCCTTGTTTCACTCGCTGTCCTGTTTTTACCAAGCGTTTCTTAAGGTGCAGGTACTTGGTTAGGTACGTATTACTGTGTCGAATGAAGACATAGTTACCATTGAATTGATTGTAGCCCGACTTCTGAACAATACCGTCGCCGGCAGCCCAAATCGGTGTACCCACAGGCGCGGCATAGTCGGTGCCTCTGTGTGGGCGTACTTTACCGGTAACTGGGTGTTTACGACGAGGGTTAAAGTTCGATGTTACGCGTCTAAAGTCGACTGGGGAGCGTAGAAAGGCTTTTTTCATCGCTCGCCCTTGATCGTCGTAGTAGTTCCCTGTTTTGTCATCAAGGATCGCGGTAAAGGTATCGCCTTGGTTCTTGAAAACCGCAGCGGTGATCTTGCCGCGACCAATCACTTCACCTTCTACCACTTTTTCTTGGTACAAGATCTTAAAGCTGTCGTTCTTGCGAATGTCTAACGCGAAGTCGATATCCCAACCAAAGATGCCTGCCAGCTCCATGATTTGGTTTGCGGTCAAGCCTGCACTCATGCCCGCGTTCCAGAAGTTAGAAGTGATGTCTGCTTCTGCGTAGTTGTATTGGTAAGCGACCTCTTTTTTATCAAAGCTTGAGGTGTAGCTGTCATCTGACTTGGTGATCTTAAAGCTCTCGAAGGCACTGAGTTGCCTTTTTAGCTGAATTAGGTCGTTGTTTTCATCAAAACCAAACTGTAAAACGTCACCTGGCTTAAGGTTCGACAGCTGTTTGTTGATGTCTTTATTGGTGTTCAGCAGCGTAATCAATAGTCGATAGGAGAGACCGATACGCTCGAATAGTACTGAGGTACTTTCACCAGAACGAACCGTGTACTTCTCCCAATTGAGTACCGCTGTAGGTACATGTTCTTCACTGCTGACCAGAGCGGCAGCGTTGATAGTAAGAGGGTAATGTTTGCCAATAACTAGAGAGTCACTTTTATCACGCAGAGAACTGACATCGGGTAGAAGGAAAAGGGCAACGAAGATTACAGCACTAAAAAATGCAATAAAGACCCGGTGCAATATAGGAAGGCGTGCAAAAATAGACAACATGTTCCGGTTCGTATAGTAAATATTAAGAAAATAGACGACTGAATAGTGTAACTGGTTTCAAAATACATCGCTATTCAAGTAAGATGTCTAACTATTATATTTTTGCCAAATCTGTGGGAGTGAACAAGAATGGCGAGTATTGAAGCTGCACTAGCCGAGATCAAACGTGGCGTTGAAGAACTGATTCCAGAAGACGAACTGATTGCAAAACTGAAAGAGGGTCGTCCTCTACGTATTAAGCTGGGTGCCGATCCAACAGCACCAGATATTCACCTAGGCCATACGGTTATCTTTAACAAGCTTCGTGCTTTCCAAGAGCTTGGTCATGAAGTGACATTCCTGATCGGTGATTTCACTGCAATGGTTGGTGACCCGTCTGGTAAGAACTCAACACGTCCACCACTAAGCCGTGAAGATGTTCTAAAGAATGCTGAAACTTACAAAGAGCAAGTATTCAAGATCCTAGACCCAGAGAAAACACAAATTCGTTTCAACTCTGAGTGGCTATCAGACCTTGGTGCTGAAGGCATGATTCGTCTTGCTTCTAACCAAACTGTTGCTCGTATGCTTGAGCGTGATGACTTTAAAAAGCGCTACGCAGGCGGCCAACCGATCGCTATCCACGAATTCATGTACCCACTTCTACAAGGTCACGACTCTGTTGCACTAGAGAGCGATGTTGAGCTTGGCGGTACAGACCAGAAGTTTAACCTGCTAATGGGTCGTGAACTGCAAAAAGCGGCAGGTCAGAAGCCACAAGCAGTACTAATGATGCCACTGCTTGTAGGTCTAGACGGCGTTAAGAAAATGTCTAAGTCTGCACACAACTACATCGGTATCAGTGAAGCACCAAGCGAAATGTTTGGTAAGATCATGTCTATCTCTGACGATCTAATGTGGAGCTACTACGAACTGCTGTCTTTCCGTCCTCTTGAGGAAGTGGCTGAGCTGAAAGCTGGCGTTGAAGCGGGTAAGAACCCACGTGACGTTAAAGTTCTTCTAGCGAAAGAGATCATTGCTCGTTTCCACTCTGAAGCAGATGCTGACGCAGCAGAGCAAGAGTTCGTAAACCGTTTTGCTAAGAACCAAGTGCCAGATGAAATGCCTGAGTTTGAATTCGAAGCGGGTCTGCCTATCGCTAACGTGCTTAAAGAAGCAGGTCTAGTAAACTCGACTTCTGACGCGATGCGTATGATCAAGCAGGGTGCTGCTAAGATCGAAGGCGAGAAGATTGAAGACAGCAAGCTAGTACCTGCAGCGGGTACAGCGGTTTACCAAGTAGGTAAGCGTAAGTTTGCTCGTATTACTATCAAGTAATATTAAATCTCAATGAGTTAGTAAAAAGGCATCTACGGATGCCTTTTTTATTGACACAAAGTTGACCAAGTATTTTGTGCGGCCTTGCTACACTATGCGCGCTGTCGAACTGACAGTAATTTTGGAGATTTTTATGAACAATACCGACCATCCTCCTAGTTTGAAGGGAGAAGAATAACCTGTCTCGGTATTGATCTAATGTCCTGCCGTTCAGGTAGGGTATCTTTGTTTTCCCTTCATTCTTTTCCACACTCTAGATTCTAACAAGTAGACACATCAGTGCTTTAAGCTCTTGGTGCGCTTAGCTATATATTCTTGAGTTATAGAATTGTAAGCTTTTGGTGTGCCCAGCTTTATGTTCTTGAAGTGCTCGCTGTAGGCTACTTGTTTTGATGGTCGTTACCTTTGCCAATCGGGAGATTCGCCATGACGGTAATGAACAACACTTTTTTATCTATTGAAGCTTTATACTCTGAACGAGACATTCAGGCCGTATCGAGTGCCTTTCAACAGTACACGCGTGAGCAGCAAGTTGAGTTGCTGAATCGTATGCCACTGGAAGACGCAGTCTTGGTACTTGGTCAGTGTTCTCTCAGTGTTATTCAAGCTCTACTTAGTGAGTTAGAAGAGCAGGGCTATGAAAAACGCTCTCGCCATTTAGCTCACCAATTAGGACTTATCTACTCTGAAGTTGAACCTCAGCAGGGTTATCTCACGACTGGGGTGATGAGCCACGTAAGGCAACGTATCGGTTGGATTATTGCGCTAGCACTGCTAGGGATCGTTTCTGGCCTGATTATCGCTCAGTATGAGGATATTCTCAGTCAGTTGGTTCTGCTTGCGATTTATATGCCCGTAATTGCGGCTGCTGGCGGAAATACAGGTACACAAGCGGCGACTCTGGTGATTCGAGCCTTGGCAACGGGCGAGCTCAAAAAACGTCAATGGCTGAGTGTAATTTGGAAAGAGTTCCGAGTGGCTATCTGCTTAGCTGGAGCGATTGCTGTGGTGATGGTTGGCCGCATTCTGCTGTTTAGCGAGAATCAGTCAACGGGCGGCTATGACATTAACATGATCGCGTTTGCGATTGCGGTTGCGCTGTTTATTCAGGTGACCATTTCGACGGTACTTGGTGGCGGTTTGCCTATTGTGGCTCGTCTGTTCAAGCTCGACCCTGCGGTACTTGTGAGCCCAGTACTCGCCTCTATCGTCGATATTTCAGGTATGTGGATCTACTTTACAGTGGTGAATTCCTTTCTTGGTATCGCTTGATTCTACGCTTTAATTAACTCTCAATAAAAAAGGCGCAGTAAGTGTTTACTTCCTGCGCCTTTCTTATGTTTATTTATTCTGACTAAATTCAATCACATCACGATAAAACGCCTTCTCGAAGGTCACTATAGGCGCTTCTACAGGCTTATCTTGGTCTTGCTTTTTCGGGAAGTAATCACGCACAAACTGAACAAACAGTGAGTTTGGTTTACCTGACTTATCAAGGCCATAGCCTGCCATGTTGTAGCTCCCATACACCGAACCACTCTTGGCTATGATGTTTTCTTTGATAGGTGCTTTGCGCATGCTCTGACGGTAACGCAGTGTGCCATCGACCCCTGAGGTTGGCATCGCCTTGATAAGCTGAAGATCAGTATCGTTCTGCCATATGTAACGCAATACCTCGGCCATACTTTTCGATGTCATTCGATTGTTACGAGAGAGCCCTGAGCCGTCTGCAAGGTGCGCTTGGGATAAGTCGATACCTGCTTTAGTGAGTAAAATCTGTTTTATCGCCTCAGTACCGTTATTAAAGCTGCCTGGCTGTACGTAAAACTTAGAACCAAGAGTCTTAGTCAGGTTATCAGCAATCAGGTTATCTGATTTCTTAAGCATGGTATCGAGCAGAACAGGTAGCTTCTGCGATTGATGGCTTGCGACCACTTTGATTTGCTTAGATGAAGGCTTAACTCCAACGATAATGTTACCTTTAACGGCTAGCCCTGATTCTTTGAGCAGTGATTGCGTTACTTCTCGTGTGTAAAGCTCCGGGTTTTGAATCGCAAACTTCAGTGGTAGTGGCTTCTTGCGTTCGACTAAGCACCCCGACAACTGGTAGTGATTGTCTGGTGTGGTCAGAAGCTCTAACTCACACTGTGTCGCTTTCTGGCCGGATTTGGTCACGGTATCAGCAATGGTTGAGACAACCACAGGGTAGTGAACTGGGATGTAAACTCGTGTTTTACCGTTGTCTTGAGTGTAGATGGACGCTTGCGCGCAATTGCTGTCAAGCGTGATAGCTGTTGATGGAGCACTGTAGCAGACCCCAAGAATGTCCCACGGCCAGCCGACGGCACGCTGATAACCAGTGAAAGCGGAGTTATCCAAATAGAGATTGCCCTGAATAGTATTGCTCTGCTTTTTAGCGTATTGATTTAACAGTTTTTTCAGGTCGTCACGTTGCAAGGTTGGGTCACCACTGAACTGGATGATGGTATCCTTCCCAGACTGAGCGATGCTGGTGGTGTAGTGAAAGTTGTCACTGAGTTCTAGCTTAGCTGCCAGTGCTGTTACTAGCTTGAGTGTGCTTGCTGGTGGATAGTAGCCTTGAGTATTGGTATTAAGCTGAACTTTATCTTCGCTTAAAGATTGCAAGATTAGGCTGCTAGAGCTGCCATGGGGGAGCTTTTCTAGTGGCGCATAAGCTGAAGCAGAGCAAGCGAAGCTGATAGCCAGCAAAGAAGAAAGTAGACGCATAAGAGTGCTGAGTCATGGGAGATATCTTCAGTATACAGATATAAAAAACGCCCGCTAGTCAGCGGGCGTATTGATTCGAAATTAACTAATTAATCAATTAGATAATCAGAATTAGAAGTCGTAACGTAGACCTAGAGCTAGCTCGTCCTCAGCATCTGCTGAAGTTGCGAAAGCTGATGCTGAAGTATCGTTAGAACCGATCTTGTCACCTTTGCTGATAAGGTTGAAGTTGTACGATACGTAGCCACGGAAGTTAGGCTTGAAGTAGTACGTTGCATCGATAGCGATGTTGTCTGCAGAAGTGTCACCGTTTGTTTCAGCGTTGTTGTACGTAGAAGTGAACACTGTTTGGCCCATAGTGTAAGCCGCTGCTAGTTCGTAGCCCGTGTAGTCAACAGCAGAGTTTAGGTCATTTGTACCATCGTTTTGCTGTTTTTCACCGTCAGTGAATACACCTGCGAAGTATAGGTCGCCCATAGTGTAAGAGCCAGAAAGCATGTATTCGTTGCTCTTATCTTGATCTGCGTAACCTGCACCTACTTTAATGCCAGTTTCGCCGATTGCGTAGATACCAGATAGAGAGTAGCCATCTTTACCGTTGTCAACGTATTCGCCGTTGTTGTTTTCTGAACGGTCAGCGAAACGGTAGCTTGCTTTTACATTTAGAGCTTGGAATTCGCCTTTGTAAGACAGCATGTTGTCAGAGCGGTCAGCAACAGCTAGTTTGTCTGCTGCAGAGTTACCGTGGTAAGCCATGATATCTGTGAAGTCTGTGATTACACCTAGTGCGCCGTCGTTTTTACCGTAAGTTACTTCACCAAATGTGCCGCCTAGACCAGCGTAAGTGTAACGGTTAGTGATGTTACCGTCGTTGTTATCTGTAGCGCCGCCGTTTTCGTCAGTTGTAAACTCACCTTCGTAGAAACCAACACCGTATAGGCCGTCTTGGATTTCAACTTTACCTAGGAAGTTAAGACGCACACGAGATTTGTCTTCAACTTTGCCATCTTTCATAGATAGACGAGCTTCAGCACGGCCGCCCATTTCTAGAGAAGTACCGTCTTGGTTGTATAGTTCAGAAGCGTTAGCACCAGTTGCAAGAGCTGCAGCCGATACAGCAAGCGCGATCATAGTCTTGTTCATGTTATTAATTCCTAATTACTGTCCATAAAGGTTGTTATCAAGGATTTGAATCCTTTTTTGTATTGCTCGTATTAACCAAGCTTCATAATCAGGCTTAGAACATAAGCTAGAAACTTGCCGGAGCAATCCGTGGGGTACTTTTTACCCTTAAAGTTCCGCCGCAAGTTAGTAAAATGATATCAATAAAAATAATGAACAGTGTTTTATTGTTGTCTTTGCGTTTTAAGTTTATGTTTTAATTTGGTTTTTATTTTTAATCGTAAACTTGGGCTTTTGCTTGTTTTTGTTTTTTTTAGGTTTTTATTTCGATACTTATTAATTGTGACGTTAATATTCATTTTTGTGATATGTGTAATTTAGACCTAGATAGCGGTTTTGTAATACAACGCTGAATAAAGGTGATTTAGCCACTAAGTTTGTTTACACTAAGCTAAATCGTTTTGTTCTAACTACCTAACCAACGAGGTTGGGTAGCTTTATTTTGGCTGAAGAAAACTTTCAGCATAGAGGTAGAAAATGGAAAAGGTTCCAATGACAGTACGTGGCGCACAGCAGCTACGTGAAGAACTAGAGCGCTTACTAAAACAGCGTCCAATCATTTCAGCAGCGATCGGTGAAGCTCGTGAACTGGGTGACTTAAAAGAGAACGCGGAATACCACGCTGCTCGTGAAGAGCAAGGTATCTGTGAAGCGCAGATTCGTGATATCGAATATAAGCTATCTGTAGCGCAAATCATCGATGTTACACAGATGGAAAACACAGGTAAGATCATCTTCGGTACGACTGTAACGTTGATCGACGTAGATACAGATGAAGAAGTTCGCTACCAAATCGTTTCTGAAGATGAAGCGGACATCAAAACTGGCCGTATCTCTGTGAAATCACCAATCGCTCGTGGTCTCATTGGTAAGATGGAAGGCGACGAAGTAATGATTTCAACGCCAGGTGGCGAGAAAGATTTTGAAATTGATAAAGTAGAATACATCTAATTTATCAGTCTCTAGATAGCAAAAAAGGTCGCAATTGCGACCTTTTTCTTTTCTCACGTAGTGATTAAACAACGAGATTATCTCTGATATTTGAGATTGTCCCTGATATTTAAGCTTACTTACGTGGAATCTCGATTTTACGCTCTTCAGACTGGCGGAACAGTACAAGTACTTTACCGATAGTTTGTACTTTTTCTGCTTTAGTCTCACGTACGATGGCATCGATAATCAGTTGTTTAGTCTCACGATCTTCTGATGCAACTTTAATCTTGATCAGTTCGTGATGGTCTAGAGCGATTTCGATTTCCGCTAGAACAGCTTCAGTAAGTCCATTTGCGCCCATTAGCACAACAGGTTTTAAACTGTGAGCTAGGCCCTTTAGATGCTGCTTTTGTTTGGTACTTAGGTTCATTACGCGGCCAATTTTCTTTACTATTAGGGTTGAAAAAACCTATTTTAACGCCATCTAAAGCTGAAGACTATAATTTATTCAGCAATTAGTACTTTCCTCCAATTTAGGTACCCAATGAGCAAACAGAAACATTCGGCCAGTTCAGGCCGTTGGTTGAAGGAACACTTCGACGACAAGTACGCGAATGAAGCCCGTAAGAAAGGCTACCGTTCACGTGCTTACTTCAAAATGGAAGAGATTCAAACTAAAGACAAATTGCTGTCTCCAGGCATGACAGTTGTCGATTTAGGGGCTGCGCCTGGCGGGTGGTCTCAATATGCTGCTAAGATTGTAGGTGACAGTGGTCAAATCATTGCATGTGACTTATTACCTATGGACCCAATCGCAGGTGTGAGCTTCTTGCAAGGGGACTTCAGAGAGGATGCGGTACTAGAAGCACTATTAGATAGGATCCAACCGGACATGGTGGACGTAGTAATGTCTGATATGGCTCCGAATATCGCAGGCAACAACTCTGTAGATCAACCAAGAGCTATGTATTTAGTTGAATTAGCATTGGATATGTGTCGACAAGTTCTAGCTACCAATGGTAGTTTTGTTGTTAAAGTATTCCAAGGCGAAGGGTTCGACCAATACGTTAAGGACGTTCGTGAGATGTTCAAAACGGTTAAAGTGAGAAAACCCGATTCTTCGCGAGCTCGTTCCCGTGAAGTGTTTATTGTAGCCACTGGTTACAAAGGTTAACGATTCTCTTAAATAGTGTGCGTTAACAATATAGCTACAGGTTACAAACTGTAGTACCCTACCTTTAATTACAATTAGTTATCGCGAGGCTGACACCTTGAGTGACATGGCAAAAAATTTAATTCTGTGGCTTGTTATTGCTGTAGTGTTGATGTCGGTATTCCAGAGCTTTGGCCCTGGTGAAAGTAACGGCAGAGCAGTAGATTACACCACGTTTGTACAGGAAGTTGGCCAAGGCCAGATTCAAGAGGCGCAGTTCAATAACAGCGAAATCACTTTCACACGTCGTGGCGGTGGTACTAAGTACGTTACGTACATGCCTGTTTATGACCAGAAGCTGCTTGATGACTTAATTAATCAAAATGTAAAAGTTCAAGGTACACCACCTGAAGAGCAGAGCTTACTTGGCACTATCTTCATCTCTTGGTTCCCAATGATCTTACTGATTGGTGTGTGGATTTTCTTCATGCGTCAAATGCAAGGCGGTGGCGGCGGTAAAGGCGCTATGTCTTTCGGTAAGAGCAAAGCTCGTATGATGAGCGAAGAGCAGATCAAAACGTTGTTTGCTGATGTTGCAGGTTGTGACGAAGCAAAAGAAGACGTGAAAGAGCTAGTTGATTACCTACGTGATCCAAGCCGATTCCAGAAGCTGGGTGGTAAGATCCCAACTGGTATCCTACTTGTTGGTCCTCCAGGTACAGGTAAAACGCTACTTGCAAAAGCGATTGCAGGTGAAGCGAAAGTACCATTCTTCACTATCTCTGGTTCTGACTTCGTAGAAATGTTTGTTGGTGTTGGTGCATCTCGTGTGCGTGACATGTTTGAACAAGCGAAGAAAGCGGCACCTTGTATCATCTTTATCGATGAGATCGATGCGGTAGGTCGTCAGCGTGGCGCAGGTGTTGGTGGTGGTCACGATGAACGTGAACAAACATTGAACCAAATGCTTGTAGAGATGGATGGCTTCGAAGGTAACGAAGGTATTATTGTTATCGCTGCGACTAACCGTCCGGATGTACTTGACCCAGCACTACTTCGTCCTGGTCGTTTCGACCGTCAAGTTGTGGTTGGTCTACCAGACGTACGTGGTCGTGAACAGATCCTTAAAGTTCACATGCGCAAAGTTCCTCTAGCAGGTGATGTAGAGCCGTCATTGATTGCTCGTGGTACTCCTGGTTTCTCTGGTGCTGACCTAGCTAACCTAGTTAACGAAGCGGCACTATTCGCTGCTCGCGGTAACAAACGCAACGTATCTATGGTTGAGTTTGAACTAGCAAAAGACAAAATCATGATGGGTGCAGAACGTCGCTCTATGGTTATGTCGGAAGAAACAAAAGAGTCAACGGCATACCACGAAGCGGGTCACGCGATTGTTGGCCGCCTAGTACCTGAACATGATCCAGTGTACAAAGTGTCTATCATTCCACGTGGTCGTGCACTTGGTGTAACGATGTACCTACCAGAGCAAGATCGTGTAAGTATGTCTCGTCAACACCTAGAGTCTATGATTTCTAGTCTGTACGGTGGTCGCCTTGCTGAAGAGCTTATCTACGGTAAAGACAAAGTATCGACTGGTGCTTCTAACGATATCGAACGTGCAACTGATATTGCGCGTAAGATGGTGACTCAGTGGGGCTTCTCTGAGAAGCTAGGTCCTCTTCTTTATGCTGAAGAAGAAGGCGAAGTATTCTTAGGTCGCAGTGTAAGTCAGACTAAACATGTTTCTGACGACACCACTAAGCTTATCGATGAAGAGATTCGTATTCTGATTGACCGTAACTACGCTCGTGCGCAGAAGATCCTTGAAGAGAACATGGATATCATGCACGCAATGAAAGATGCGCTTATGAAGTACGAAACGATCGATGCAGGTCAAATTGATGACCTAATGGACCGTAAAGATACAATTCGTGAGCCTGCTGGTTGGGGCGACCAAGTAAAAGCTGAGCCTGCAAAGGAAGAGCCAAAAGCGGAAGCAAAACCAGAAGCTAAAGAAGAAGTGAAAGCTGAAGAAGCGAAAACGGACTCTGAAGATAGCGCGAATAAAGATTCTTAATCTGGAAATCGTAAATAAAAACCCTGAGTACTCGCTCAGGGTTTTTCTGTTTTTAGGCTAATGACCGACGAACAAAGAATGGAATTCATGAACTTAACAGCAAACGACAAGACACTTACCCTCGACCGTCCACATGTGATGGGCATTTTAAATGTAACACCTGACTCTTTTTCGGATGGTGGTAAATACAACTCGCTTGATAACGCATTGGCTCAAGCCCAAAAGATGATAGATGCTGGTGTATCAATTATTGATATCGGTGGTGAGTCGACTCGTCCAGGAGCACCAGATGTAACGCTTGAAAAAGAACTTGAGCGAGTGATCCCGGCCATTAAAGCCATTCGCGCACGTCACGATGTTTGGATCTCTATTGATACGAGTAAAGCCGAGGTGATGCGACAAGCCGTCGCTGCAGGCGCAGACCTAATCAACGATGTTCGCGCGCTGCAAGAACCGGGTGCCCTTGAAGTTGCTGCCGAAACGGGTGTGCCGATCTGTTTAATGCATATGCAGGGGCAGCCACGCACCATGCAAAGCAATCCAACCTATGATGACTTACTGCAAGATGTTTCTGATTTTCTTCAAGAGCGTATCGCAGCGTGTGAAGCCGCGGGAATCTCAAAAGATAAGCTGATTCTGGACCCTGGTTTTGGTTTCGGTAAGACGCTTGAGCATAACTATCAGCTGCTGGCACATCTTGATAAGTTCCATACACTCGGTTTGCCGTTACTCGCAGGGATGTCTCGCAAGTCAATGATCTTTAAGTTGTTGGACAAGAAACCAGCCGATTGTATGGTTGGTAGCGTAACTTGTGCTACGATTGCCGCCATGAAAGGAGCTCAGATCATTCGAGTTCACGATGTAGAAGATACATTGGAAGCAATGCAAATTATTAAAATGATGAATAACAATCATTAAAAAAGATAGAAATATAATTAAGGAAAACAACATGTCTAATAAAAGACGTTACTTTGGTACAGATGGTGTACGCGGTAAGGTTGGTCAATACCCAATCACACCTGATTTTGTTCTAAAGCTTGGCTGGGCTGCGGGCCGTGTACTTGCAAAACAAGGCACAAAGAAAGTAATCATCGGTAAAGATACGCGTATCTCAGGTTACATGCTGGAATCAGCACTAGAAGCAGGCTTGGCTGCAGCGGGTCTGAAAGCGACGTTTACTGGTCCTATGCCAACCCCGGCAGTTGCATACTTAACGCAAACTTTCCGTGCTGAAGCAGGTATTGTTATCTCTGCTTCTCACAACCCTTACTATGACAACGGTATCAAGTTCTTCTCTTCTGAAGGTACAAAACTTCCTGACGATATTGAACTGGCGATTGAAGCTGAGTTGGACAAAGAAATCGAGTGTGTTGAATCAGCAGAGCTTGGTAAAGCAACTCGCCTGAATGATGCTGCGGGTCGTTACATTGAGTTTTGTAAGAGCACTTTCCCGTCAGAGCTGAGCCTTGCAGGTAAAAAAATCGTTGTCGATTGTGCACACGGTGCGACTTACCACATTGCTCCTGCAGTATTCAGCGAATTAGGTGCTGAAGTGATCGCTATGGGTGTGGAGCCAAACGGCACCAACATCAACCATGAAGTTGGCGCAACCGATGTACGCGCTCTGCAAGCTCGTGTTGTTGAAGAGAAAGCGGACCTTGGCCTAGCGTTTGATGGTGACGGGGACCGTATCATCATGGTTGATGAACTGGGTAATAAAGTTGATGGCGACCAAATCGCTTACATCATTGCTCGTGACGCATTGCGTCGTGGCGAGTTAAAAGGCGGTGTTGTTGGTACGCTAATGACAAACCTTGGCATGGAAAATGGCCTGAAACAGCTAGGTATTCCGTTTGTTCGTGCGGCTGTTGGTGACCGTTACGTAATGGAGCAGCTTCTTGCTAAAGGTTGGAAGATCGGTGCTGAAAACTCTGGTCACGTGATCCTGCTAGATAAAGTAACAACGGGTGATGCTATTGTTGCGGCATTGCAAGTACTGGCATCGGTTGTTGGTAGCGAAATGTCATTAAATGAGTTGTCTCAAGGTATGACGCTTTACCCGCAAGTACTTGAGAATGTGCGCTTTAGTGGTGATTCAAACCCACTAGAAGCAGATGCAGTAAAACAGTCTGTTGCTGAAGTAGAAGCTGAGCTTGGCGAGAAAGGTCGAGTATTACTACGTAAATCAGGTACTGAGCCTCTATTACGTGTAATGGTGGAAGGCGAAGACGCTGAACTAGTACAAAACTCAGCACTTAAAATTGCCGAAGCAGTGAAAGCAAGCTGCTAAGTTACCTTTATCTAATTAACGAAAGTAGCTAAATAACGAAAACTGTAAAAAGGGCGACGCTTTACCTCTCTTTAGAGAAGGTTTTATTGCGTTTTGCCCTTTTTTTGAGCGTTCGTTAGTCAAAGGCTTATTTTTTGGTAAATTCCGCTTGTCAGCGTACGTCGCATTCGCTAGTATTGCTCGGCCTTCAGTAAGGAGGTCGCTAGCCTTGTTCTGTATAACATGAATTTATGTCAATACTTAACGGCGCTGGCTCAACAATTTGGAACATAGGTGGAAAAATGTTTACAGTTCTACTTGTGATTTACCTGTTGGCAGCGCTTGGTGTAATTGGCCTAGTGTTAATTCAACAAGGTAAAGGCGCAGATATGGGAGCCTCTTTCGGTGCTGGCGCTTCAAACACTGTGTTTGGTGCTAGTGGCTCAGGAAATTTCCTAACCCGAATGACTGCAATTTTTGCAACTACATTTTTTATCCTTAGCTTAGTGCTTGGTAATATGTCTACACATAAAACTGAGTCACAATGGGTAGACCCTACACAAGGTCAAGTTATCCAACAAGCTGAAGATGCAGTGAGTGAAGTTCCGGCGCAAGGCGACGAAATTCCACAATAATCTGAAAGATTTGATGCCGAGATGGTGAAATTGGTAGACACGCCAGCATGAGGTGCTGGTGCCTTTGGTGTGAGGGTTCGAGTCCCTCTCTCGGCACCATTGTTTACAAACTTGTAAAACATCTTGTTGGGCGTATAATGCTCGCAAGTCGGACGCGGGATGGAGCAGCTTGGTAGCTCGTCGGGCTCATAACCCGAAGGTCGTCGGTTCAAATCCGGCTCCCGCAACCAATTTTAAGTGCTATATTTAGTCTTGATTGGTAGCAAGTTTGCACAGTGTGAACCTCACTGTGAACTAAGTGCAGTAACTCATTTTATGAAGGCGCTTAGTATATAAGGGTCCAGCAACAAAAACCCCGGCTTATACGGGGTTTTTTGTTATCTAAGCATTTGTAAATGCTGATAGATAATGTTTGCTTGGAATTTAAATTGGGCTTTGAGCCCTTTTTTTGTTTCTGGAGTGGTTAAATGACTGGTTTAGAAAGACAACTTACTGAAATGCTTGAAGCTCCAGTAGCAGCATCAGGTTATGAGTTAGTTGGATTAGAATTTATTCGTGCGGGTGAGCACTCAACGCTACGTATTTACATCGATTCACCAAACGGTATCAATGTGGATGACTGTGCAGAAGTAAGTCACCAAGTAAGTGCCGTAATGGACGTTGAAGATCCAATTTCAGTGGCTTATAACCTTGAAGTGTCTTCACCAGGTTTAGAAAGACCACTGTTCAAAGCAGAGCATTACCAACAATTTATTGGTCACGAGGTAAGCATCGTTTTGAAAATGGCTGTCGGCAACCGTCGTAAATGGAAAGGTGATATCCAATCTATTGAAGGCGAAACCGTAACAGTATTAGTTGAAGGGCAACAAGAAGAATTCGCCCTCAGCAATATTTCAAAAGCGAACCTGATCCCTAAATTTTAGTTCTCCCTGAGAGAAGAGCTTAAGAGGCTAGATTAATGAACAAAGAAATTTTGGCGGTAGTAGAAGCTGTTTCTAACGAGAAAGCAGTTCCTCGTGAGCGTATTTTTGAAGCGCTTGAAATCGCGCTTGCTACAGCAACGAAAAAGAAAAGCGAATTCGAAATCGAAGTTCGCGTAGAGATCGACCGTAAGACTGGTGATTTCGAAACTTTCCGTCGTTGGGAAGCTGTAGAAGAAGTTGAGAATCCAACAAAAGAGATCTCTCTAGAAGCAGCACAGTTCGAAGACGAAACAATCGAACTTGGTGGTTTCATCGAAGACGAGATTGAGTCTGTAACATTTGACCGTATTACGACTCAAACTGCTAAGCAAGTTATCGTACAGAAAGTTCGTGAAGCTGAGCGTGCACAAATCGTTGAGCAGTTCATCGACAACGAAGGCGAGCTAGTAACAGGCGTAGTTAAGAAAGTTAACCGCGATACTATTATCCTAGACCTAGGTAACAACGCTGAAGCCGTTATCCTACGTGATGATCAACTTCCTCGTGAAAACTTCCGTCCAGGCGACCGTGTACGTGGTCTTCTTTACAAAGTTGCACCTGAAGCGCGTGGTTTCCAACTGTTCATCACTCGTTCTAAGCCAGAAATGCTTGCTGAGCTATTCCGCGTAGAAGTACCAGAGATCGGTGAAGAGCTGATTGAACTAAAAGGTGCTGCACGTGATGCAGGTTCTCGTGCTAAAATCGCTGTGAAAACAAACGACAAGCGCATTGACCCAGTAGGTGCGTGTGTTGGTATGCGTGGTGCACGTGTACAAGCGGTATCAAGCGAACTTGGCGGTGAGCGTATCGATATCGTGCTTTGGGACGATAACCCAGCACAATTTGTTATCAACGCAATGGCTCCAGCAGATGTTGCTTCTATCATCGTTGATGAAGATGCACACTCAATGGACATCGCTGTTGAAGCAGACAACCTAGCGCAAGCTATCGGCCGTAGCGGTCAAAACGTTCGTCTTGCATCTCAACTGACTGGTTGGGAACTGAACGTAATGACAGTTGAAGATCTTCAGAAGAAACACCAAGAAGAAGCGGTTGCTTCTATTGAAAACTTCATGAAGCACCTAGACATCGAAGAAGACTTCGCTCAAATGCTTGTTGAAGAAGGTTTCTCTACGCTAGAAGAAGTCGCTTACGTACCAGTAAACGAGCTTCTAGAAATTGATGGTCTAGACGAAGACATCGTAGAAGAGCTACGTAGCCGTGCTAAAGATGCTCTAACAACGCTAGCACTAGCGAAAGAAGAGACATTTGACGGTGTTGAGCCAGCAGAAGACCTTCTAGCACTTGAAGGCCTAGAGCGCGAAATGGCGTACAAACTGGCAGCGAAAGGTGTAGCAACACTAGAAGACCTAGCTGACCAAGGCGTTGATGAACTAGAAGGCATTGAAGACCTAACTGCAGAGCGTGCGGGCGAGCTAATCATGGCTGCACGTAACATCTGTTGGTTCGGCGACGAAGAATAATTCAGCAAGGAGAGAAAGCGGTATGACACAATTAACAGTTAAAGCACTGAGTGAAGAGATTGGTACGCCAGTTGACCGCTTAATTGAACAACTTGCTGATGCAGGCATGAAGAAAACAGGGTCGGATCAAGTTACTGATTCAGAGAAGCAAGCATTACTAACGCATCTTAAGAAAGAGCATGGTGATACATCTGGTGAAGCAGAACCGACTCGTTTAACTCTTCAACGCAAGACCCGCAGCACGCTAAGTGTTGCCGCTGGAGGCGGTAAGAGTAAGGATGTTCAAGTAGAAGTACGCAAGAAGCGTACTTACGTGAAGCGCAGCGCTATTGAAGATGAAGCGAAACGTGAAGCTGAGGAAGCAGCGAAGCGTGAAGCTGAAGAGAAAGCACGTCGTGAAGCTGAAGAGCAAGCGAAACGTGAAGCTGCAGAGAAAGCACAGCGCGAAGCTGAAGAGAAGGCAAAACGTGAAGCGGACGCAAAACGTGAAGCTGAAGAAAAAGCAAAACGCGCACAAGCTGATAAGGCTAAAAAAGACATGAATGCAAAAAATGCAGACGCTAACGCACAAGCGAAAAAAGAAGCGGATGAACTAAAAGCTCGTCAAGAGCAAGAAGCACAGCGTAAAGCTGAAGCTGAAGCTGCGAAGCTAGTTGAAGAAGCACGTAAACTAGCAGAAGAGAACGAAGCGCGCTGGTCTGAAGAAGAGCAGAAGAAGCAAGAGCAAGAGAAGTCTGCGGACTACCATGTGACAACTTCTACGTACGCTCGTGAAGCGGAAGATGCAGCTGACCAGAAAGAAGAGAAGGCGCCTCGTCGTCGCAAGAAGAAGCCAGCTGACAAGCAAACTGCTAACAACCGTGGTGGTCGTAACCAACGTGGTCGTGGCGGTAAAGGTAAACTGGCTAAACCAACTTCAATGCAACAGGGCTTCGATAAGACAGCATCTGTAGCTAAAGCTGACGTTGTTATCGGTGAAACTATCGTTGTTTCTGAACTAGCTAGCAAAATGGCTGTTAAAGCAACTGAAGTTATCAAAGTAATGATGAAGATGGGCGCTATGGCGACTATCAACCAAGTGATCGACCAAGAGACAGCACAACTTGTTGCTGAAGAGATGGGTCACAAGGTTATCCTTCGTAAAGAAAACGAGCTGGAAGAAGCGGTACTAAACGACCGTGACAACAACGCTGAAGCGGTTCCACGTGCTCCTGTTGTAACTATCATGGGCCACGTTGACCACGGTAAAACGTCTACACTTGACTACATCCGTAAAGCTCACGTTGCTTCAGGCGAAGCGGGCGGTATCACGCAGCACATCGGTGCATACCACGTTGAAACTGAAAACGGCATGATCACTTTCCTTGATACTCCTGGACACGCGGCATTTACAGCAATGCGTGCTCGTGGTGCTCAAGCGACAGATATCGTTGTTCTAGTAGTAGCAGCAGACGATGGCGTAATGCCACAAACGATCGAAGCGATCCAGCACGCGAAAGCAGCTGAAGTACCGCTAATCGTTGCTGTAAACAAGATCGATAAAGAAGACGCTAACCCAGACAACGTTAAGAACGAGCTGGCACAGTACGACGTTATCCCTGAAGAGTGGGGCGGTGAGAACATGTTCGTTCACATCTCTGCGAAACAAGGTACTAACATCGAAGGTCTTCTAGAGACTATCCTTCTACAATCTGAAGTTCTTGAGCTTACAGCAGTAGAAGAAGGCATGGCATCTGGTGTGGTTGTAGAATCTCGTCTAGATAAAGGCCGTGGTCCAGTTGCTACTGTACTTGTACAGTCTGGTACTCTAAACAAGGGCGACATCGTTCTTTGTGGTCAAGAGTACGGCCGTGTTCGTGCAATGCGCGATGAGAACGGTCAAGAAGTGACATCTGCAGGTCCATCTATCCCAGTAGAGATCCTAGGTCTTTCTGGTGTACCAGCATCTGGTGACGAAGCAACAGTTGTACGTGATGAGCGTAAAGCACGTGAAGTAGCGAACTACCGTCAAGGTAAATTCCGTGACGTGAAACTAGCACGTCAACAGAAAGCGAAACTTGAGAACATGTTCTCTAACATGGCTGCTGGTGAAGTTGCTGAGCTTAACGTTGTTCTTAAGGCGGACGTACAAGGTTCTGTAGAAGCTATCGCAGACTCTCTACTGAAACTGTCTACTGACGAAGTTAAAGTGAACATCGTAGGTTCTGGTGTTGGTGGTATTACAGAAACTGATGCAGTACTTGCAGCAGCATCTAACGCTATCATCCTAGGCTTCAACGTTCGTGCAGACGCGACAGCTCGTCGTACTGTTGAGAACGAAAACCTAGACCTACGTTACTACTCAATCATCTACCAACTGATCGACGAAGTGAAACAGGCGATGGGCGGTATGCTTGCTCCTGAGTTCAAACAAGAGATCATCGGTCTTGCTCAAGTTCGTGACGTGTTTAAGTCGCCTAAGCTTGGTGCAATCGCAGGTTGTATGGTTACTGAAGGTACGATCAAGCGTAACAACCCAATCCGCGTACTACGCGATAACGTTGTTATCTACGAAGGTGAACTAGAGTCACTACGTCGCTTTAAAGATGACGTACAAGAAGTTAAGAATGGCTACGAGTGTGGTATCGGCGTTAAGAACTACAATGATGTTCGCGTTGGTGACCAAATCGAAGTATTCGAAATCGTTGAAGTTAAGCGTACTCTAGACTAATCAGTCCGCTGACTCGACATATTGACTAAGGTTACTAACATTACTGGTATAGGTAAGTGGTAATCGGTTGTTGAATACACCATGGGGGGCTGGTTATTACCAAGCCCCCCATCTTTCTAAGTGAGAAAAGAAAATGTCAAAAGAATTTAGCCGCACGCAGCGCGTGTCTCAGCAACTACAAAAAGAGCTAGCAATCATGCTGCAACGTGAAGTTCGTGACTCACGTATCGGTATGGTAACTATCTCTGATGTAGAGGTTTCTCGTGACCTTGCTTACGCAAAAGTATTCGTTACTTTCCTATGTGTGGGCGAGCAAACACCAGAGTCGAGCCTAGCTGCACTGAAAGAGCACGAGCCTCAACTACGTATGATGCTAGGTAAGCGTATCCGCCTACGCCTAACACCAGAAATTCGTTTCACTTACGACAACACTTTGGTTGAAGGTATGCGTATGTCTAACCTAGTATCTGAAGTGGTAAGCGAAGACAAGCGTAAGCAGCAAGCTGCTGGCCGTGATGAGTCTACTTCGGAAGGTGAAGAGTAATGGCTCGCCGTCGTAAAGGTCGCCCGATTAACGGGGTTATTTTATTAGATAAGCCGACTGGCATCTCATCGAATGACGCACTGCAGAAAGTAAAACGTATTTACTTTGCAGAGAAAGCAGGGCACACCGGTGCTTTGGATCCTCTTGCGACAGGCATGCTGCCAATCTGTTTAGGTGAGGCAACCAAGTTTTCTCAGTTTCTATTAGATTCTGATAAGCGCTACGTTGTGATCGCTAAGCTAGGTGAGCGTACCAACACTTCCGACTCTGATGGTGAAGTTGTTGAAACTCGTGAAGTGAATGTCACTCGCGAACAGCTTGAGCGTTGCATTGAGAGCTTCAAGGGTGAAACTGACCAAGTACCATCCATGTTCTCTGCGTTAAAATACCAAGGTAAGCCTTTGTATGAATACGCGCGTGCAGGCATCGAAGTACCGCGTGAATCTCGTAAGATCACGGTTTACTCTATCGATCTACTTCGCTTTGAAGGTGATGAAGTGGAGATGGAAGTGCACTGTTCAAAAGGCACTTACATCCGTACCATCACTGACGATTTAGGCGAAATGCTAGGCTGTGGTGCGCACGTAACCATGTTACGTCGTACCGGTGTTGCAAAGTACCCATACGAGCGCATGGTTACGCTAGAGCAACTGAACGAGATCCTAGAGCAAGCTCAACAGCAAGACATTGCACCAAAAGAGCTGCTTGATCCACTGTTGATGCCAATGGACACCGCAGTAGAAGATCTACCAGAAGTGAACCTGAATGCGGAGCTGACTGATTTAGTTCAACACGGTATGCCTGTTCAAGTTGCCGGTGCGCCAGCAGAAGGCACAGTGCGTATGACAAGTGGTGAAGAGAAGCTGTTTGTTGGTGTAGCTCAGATCGATAATGATGGTCGCGTAGCACCAAAACGCTTGGTGGTTTTCCGTGAAGAAGAGCCGCAAGCGTAATCAAGATTAAACGCAATCTTTGCTTATAAGTCGTGAAAAGCAGAAGTCCAATTTAGGTCTTCTGCTTTTTTGTTTTTCGTTGAGTGAGATCGCGATAGATTGTTATTGCACCACTAGGCAAACTTCCCTATAATCCACGGCTCGCGTAGCGGCTGAATCAGAGATTGGCTGCTACAAATATCAAACTACTCTTATCAGGAGAGAATTATGTCTCTGAATGCAGAAACTAAAGCAGCAATCGTTGCAGAATACGCGCGCTCTGAAGGCGACACAGGTTCACCAGAAGTACAAGTAGCTCTACTTACTGCTTCTATCAACCACCTACAAGGTCACTTCAAAGCTCACAAAGGCGATCACCACAGCCGTCGTGGTCTTCTACGTATGGTTTCTAGCCGTCGTAAGCTTCTAGACTACCTAAAAGGTAAAGATCTTGGTCGTTACCAAGAGCTTATCAAGCGTCTAGGTCTACGTCGCTAATCAAATCTCGAATTTGATGAAAGAGCCTCAGCAATTGCTGAGGCTTTTTTTATGTCTGAAATATCGTCACAACTCAGAGAAAAGTACCCGTTATGTGTGCTGTAAACTCGTTTTTTGGCTCTGAAAATGTCTCTTGTCAGAAAAATAGTTTATACTCTTGCACGCCAGTAATTCTATGAAACTCTGGCACTTCACTTTACTCAACAATGACAGTCACAGATGTCGGCCAATAGGTCGCGACTATTAAAAACAGATGAGCGTAAAACGTCGTTCTTTTTCGTCTTTTTTTACTAGTCGCGATTAGTCATTGCGGAGTACCCATTCACTTATTCTAAAGAGCAATCTTTAGATGAAGGAAATACAATGTTTGAAAAACCAGTTGTAAAAACGTTTCAGTACGGTAACCACACCGTAACTCTAGAAACAGGTGTTATTGCACGTCAAGCTACTGCTGCAGTAATGGTAACAATGGACGATACGTCTGTATTCGTATCTGTTGTTGGTAAAAAAGAAGCGGTTGAAGGTCAAGACTTCTTCCCACTAACAGTTAACTACCAAGAGCGTACATACGCTGCAGGTAAGATCCCTGGTGGCTTCTTCAAGCGTGAAGGTCGTCCATCTGAAGGTGAAACGCTAACGGCTCGTCTGATCGACCGTCCAATCCGTCCACTTTTCCCAGATGCATTCAAAAACGAAGTACAAGTTATCGCAACGGTAGTATCTGTTAACCCAGATGTTCAGCCAGATATCGTAACTATGATCGGTACTTCTGCGGCGCTAGCTATCTCTGGTATTCCGTTCAACGGCCCAATCGGTGCAGCACGTGTTGGTCACATCGACGGTCAACTAGTACTAAACCCAAGCAACACTGAGCTAGAAACTTCTAAGCTAGACCTAGTAGTTGCGGGTACTGAAGGCGCTGTTCTTATGGTTGAGTCTGAAGCAGACAACCTAACAGAAGAAGAGATGCTATCTGCAGTTGTATTTGGTCACGATCAACAGCAAGTTGTTATTAACGCGATCAACGAGTTCGCAGCTGAAGTTGCTACTCCAGCATGGGACTGGGTTGCTCCAGAAGAGAACACTGCTCTAAACACTCGTATTGCTGAACTAGCAGAAGCTAAGCTAGTTGAAGCGTACCAAATCACAGAGAAAATGACTCGTTACGACCGCATCCACGAGATCGCAGCTGAAGTTAACGAAGTACTAGTATCTGAAAACGAAGAAGTGAACCTAAAAGAAGCTCACTCTATCTTCCACGATCTAGAGAAAACAGTTGTACGTCGCAGCATCATCGCTGGCAACCCACGTATCGATGGCCGTGAAAAAGACATGGTTCGTGCACTAGACGTTCGCACTGGTGTTCTTCCACGTACTCACGGTTCATCACTATTCACTCGTGGTGAAACTCAGGCGCTTGTAACTGCGACTCTAGGTACGCAACGCGATGCTCAAATCATCGACGAGCTAACTGGTGAGCGTAAAGATCACTTCCTACTACACTACAACTTCCCTCCATACTGTGTAGGTGAGACTGGTTTTGTAGGTTCTCCTAAGCGTCGTGAAATCGGCCACGGTAAACTAGCTAAGCGTGGTATTGCTGCAGTAATGCCATCTGTAGACGAATTCCCATACACAGTACGTGTAGTATCAGAAATCACAGAATCTAACGGTTCTTCTTCAATGGCTTCTGTATGTGGTACGTCGCTAGCTCTTATGGATGCTGGTGTTCCAATCAAGTCTTCTGTTGCGGGTATCGCAATGGGTCTTGTTAAAGAAGGCGACGATTTCGTTGTTCTTTCTGACATTCTTGGTGACGAAGACCACCTAGGTGATATGGACTTTAAAGTAGCAGGTACTAACACTGGTATCACTGCACTTCAAATGGATATCAAGATCGAAGGTATCACTAAAGAGATCATGCAAATTGCTCTTAACCAAGCGCAAGGTGCACGTAAGCACATCCTATCTGTAATGGATGAAGCTATCTCTGGTGCTCGTGAAGATATCTCTGAGTTCGCTCCGCGTATTCACACAATGAAGATCAGCGCTGAGAAGATCAAAGACGTTATCGGTAAAGGTGGTGCAGTTATCCGTGCTCTAACTGAAGAGACTGGTACAACTATCGAAATCGATGACGACGGTACAATCAAGATTGCTGCAACTGAAGGTACAGCTGCGAAAGAAGCAATTCGTCGTATCGAAGAGATCACAGCTGAAGTTGAAGTTGGCCGTATCTACCAAGGTAAGGTTGCGCGTCTTGCAGACTTCGGTGCATTCGTTACTATCCTTCCAGGTAAAGATGGTCTAGTACACATCTCTCAAATCGCTGACAAGCGCGTTGAGAAAGTGTCTGACTACCTAACTGAAGGTCAAGAAGTTCCTGTTAAGGTTCTTGAAATCGACCGTCAAGGCCGTGTACGTCTAAGCATGAAAGAAGCAGTTGAAACGCCAGCTGAAGGCGAAGCACCTGCTGCTGAGTAATTCTCAGTAAAATGATGGAACTATCGCTTTTTAGTGATTTCTAACCCATCATTAACAAAGCATGTTATAAAGGGAGCATATCGCTCCCTTTTTTATTGCGGTCATAACAGGAGTAAGTATTTGTGAAATGGTTTCAAACCGCGAGTCTGTCTCTGCTGCTTGTTTTAACAGGTTGTGCATCGACAATGGACAGCTCAGCTCAGCGTTGGGTCTATCCACCTATGGCTGTGCCACTGCAGCCGAGTGTGCAGCAAGAAGTTCAGATAGCCCGTTTATCTCAATTGTTACAAAGACCTGACCTTGGTGATGACGTTCGAGCTAAGATGCTATTTGAACGCGGCAACTATTACGACAGCGTCGGCTTGCGTGATCTCGCTCGACTCGATTTTAATCAGTCTTTATCTTTGAATCCGGCACAACCTGACATCTTTAATCTATTGGGTGTTTACTTTACCCAAGTGGGTGAGTTTGATGCTGCTTATGAATCTTTCGACTCGACATTAGAGCTTGACCCAAGCAACTCATACGCAGAACGTAACCGCGCTATTGCCCTTTACTATGGCGAGCGCTACGAACTGTCAAACGAAGAGATGCTTAAGCACTATAATGATGATCCAAGTGACCCATTCCGTGCTCTATGGCTTTACATCATTCAGAGCGAACTGACGCCAGAGCAAGCACTAAAAGATTTGCAGTCACGCTACCAAGATCGTGATGAGCAATGGGGCTGGGTACTGGTTGCGATTATGCTCGATGAAATTTCAGAAGAGCAGGCATTCAAAGCGATCTTGAGTGGTACTCGTGACAACACACTGTTGGCTCAGCGCTTAACCGAGACCTACTTCTACTTAGGTAAGCGTTATCATTTACGTGGTGACTACGCGAATGCGATCTCTCTTTACAAGCTCGCGGTGTCATTCAATGTTTATGAGTACGTAGAGCATCGTTACTCTTTCCTTGAGCTTGGTCGTATCTTTATGGATCTTAAGGAAGAGCGCCTTGCGCAGGCTAAGCTAGAACAAGCAAAAGCTGAAGAGAACTAAATTAGTCCTTTCAAAATAAATCTCAATAAAGCCGCTCTGATGAGCGGCTTTTTTATGTGGCACACTTTTTCTGATTGCAATTTAATCAACTTGGATTAAAATAGTTAGCATTGCTAATTAAATATGGGTTGTTCGAAGGACAGTGTTGAATGAGAACCTAGAAAAGATCGAGCGATTTGCGTCGAAAATATGGCGAACGCAATCGAAAGAGGATCCAATTGGTCAGCTTAGCTTTAATGAGTATGACTACCTCAAGGTCATTGAGGCGGCTAAAGAGCCCATTCGATTAACGGACCTTGCAGAAGAAATGCAAGTGACGAAACCCTCTGCGACTACTATGGTACAGCGCTTAGAGCGAAAAGGATTAGTAGAGCGACGCCCGAGCCCTGAAGATGCACGTTCGAAGCTTGTTGTACTCACAGCAAAAGCTGAAACGGGCTTAGAGGAAGAGAGTAAGATCTATCAGGTTATGGCAAACACATTAGAGAGCCAGTTAAGCGAGCAAGAAATAGAGCAGCTTAACTTATTGTTGAATAAGGCCTTAAAGTAAAAATTTGATTATTTAGTTAGTCTGGTTAACTAAGTGGTCGGCAAGATGAGTGCAGGTTTCAAGGACAACAGAAACGTCATCACTCACTGTTTATAGTGAGATAACAGTAGAAAGTAAGAGTAGAAGATGAGTCAGTCAATCAGTCGTCAATTTTGGCGCTATACAATCCCAACCGTGGCTGCAATGTTGGTCAATGGTTTATACCAAGTGGTTGATGGTATTTTCATTGGGCGTTTTGTCGGCGCCGATGGCCTTGCCGGTATCAACGTGGCTTGGCCAGTGATCGGTTCAATCCTCGGTCTAGGCATGCTTGTTGGTGTGGGTACGGGAGCTTTAGTATCGATTCGCCAAGGGGAAAAAGATACCCAAGGGGCTAAACAGATCCTCGCTACTGGTCTCACTCTATTATTGGCGTTGACGCCGTTAGTCGCTGGCGTTCTTTTCTTCTTTGCAGACGATTTTTTGCGTTGGCAGGGGGCGGAAGGGCGCGTATTTGATCTTGGCTTACAGTACCTACAGATTCTGATTGTGGGCAGTGTCTTTACCTTGGGTTCTATCGCGATGCCGTTCTTACTGCGCAATGACGACAGTCCAAATTTAGCCACTATTTTGATGGTGGTTGGCGCGGTGATTAACATTGTGCTCGACTATCTATTCATTGCATGGCTGAACTGGGAACTGACAGGTGCAGCTTTAGCAACGGCAATCGCACAGCTAGTGGTAACAGGTCTAGGTTTAGCTTATTTCTTCTCACGCAGAGCGAACTTGCGTCTGCGTTGGAGTGAGCTGAGACTTAAGCTTGATGTGATTCCACAGATCTTCGCTATCGGTACGTCGAGCTTCTTTATGTACGCTTATGGCTCGATGATGGTGGCGCTACATAACGCGTTGTTTGCACAATATGGTAACCAACTGATGATTGGTGCGTATGCGATTCTTGGCTACATTGTGACGGTTTACTACCTCACAGCAGAGGGAATCGCCAATGGCATGCAACCACTCGTGAGCTATAACCATGGTGCTAAGCGTCACGACAACATTCGTCAGCTGCTTAAGATTGCGATGGTGAGTTCAGTCTCTGTGGGTATGGTCTTTATTGTTCTGTTGAACATCTTCCCGAGAGAGTTTGTATCGGTGTTTAACTCAGAAGACCCGCAGCTAGTCGAGTACACGGTATTGGGGATTAGACTGCATATGTTCGCTCTTGCGCTTGATGGCTTCTTGGTCGTCGCTGGTGCTTACTATCAAGCAGTAAACAAAGGCAGCAAAGCGATGTTCGTAACGGTGGGCAATATGCTGATTCAACTGCCTTTCTTGTACATTATGCCGAAGCTATTCGGTGTGCCGGGGATCTGGATTGCTTACCCACTGTCGAACATTGCACTGAGTGTGGTGGTGATTCTGATGTTGGTAAAAGATGTAAAGAAGCTCAATGCACAGCCGCTGCAGACAGCAACAGCGTAATGAATTGAGAGTTAATTGATAAAGAAAAGGTCTAGCGATTGCTAGACCTTTTTCGTTTTGAAAACTGGGCTTAGATGTTTTTTACTTCTAAGCCAGCTAGCTGGTGCCAGTAACCGTTACATTGGCGGTCAGCAATCTGAATTGGGTTCTCACCCTTTTCATTAGCTCTAAAGTTATTGAGCTCAGAGAAGGTATCAATGCCCAATGGGCTTAAACGAACCACATCAACCAAGTCATGCATATTCGGCAAATCATTGATCAGGTTGTAGCAGTAACCTGACTGGGTTTGAATGCCGTTTAGGTTGAAGACTGATTGCCCTTCTTGGCTCTCTACTTGAAGACCGGTTGGGTACTTAATGCAGCAGGTCTCGCAATCGTCCTTCGCTTTGTTTTCTGCGCGAGCCGTAAAGCAACGTGCAGAGTAGGCCAAAGGCAGGTAGCCGTGGCTGAAGACTTCCACTTCAAACTTATTACGAATGTTGAGCTCTTCACACTGAGTCATCACGTTTGATAACCACTCACGAGACAACTCAACAGGCATACACCAACGAGTCATGCCCTGCTTAAGAAACAGGTTCAGCGTGTGCGCGTTGTAGGTGTTGACCGCTGGGCCAACTACGAATGGAACCTTACTTTCACTCGCAAGCTGAATGGCCGATACATCATTGGCTTCAATTGCAAAGTCGCCATTGTCGACGTACTTTTTCATGATGTTTACTTCGCTTGGTGCTTCCAAAAGCGCCATAGTCGATAGTACGACTTGCTTGCCTGAAGCTGAAAGTTCTTTGGCGATATCCAACCAGTGCTTTGCTTTCATCTCGCGGCGTTTTGAACAGACCGCTTCACCAAGGTAGATGATGTCAGCCGAGCTTGTCTTAGCTTGCTCGTAGAAGCTCTCTACGTCTTGTTTTGGCCAAAAATAGAGTAGTGGGCCTAATGCGTATTTCATTGTGTTCTCCATCAATCCTATTGCCATTTACGGTGGTAAGCACCAAGCGTGGTTTGTGTACCTTCAGATACGTTCGCTAGAGCAGCATTCCAAGCAGCTTCAACTTGGTAAGCCTCTGGGTTTGCTTGGTAACGATCAATGGCAGCGCGCCAAGTGCGAGTCACTTGTTCTACGTAAGCTGGGCTACGTTGACGGCCTTCGATTTTTACTGACGCTACGTTAGCTGCGAACAGCTCTGGCAGCATCGATAAGGTGTTTAGGCTGGTTGGTTCTTCTAGGGCGTGATAACGCTTACGTTCGCCTTCGATTTCAGCTTCGAAGCGGCCCTTACACAGGGTAGGGTAGCCAGCGTTTTCACCTTGTGCGTACTTGTCGATCAAGATTTCATTGAGGCGAGACTCAAGCCCGGTTTCGGTCTCTTGCCAGCGTACGTATTTCGCTGGAGAACAGGCGCCTACTGTATTTGGAGATTCACCCGTCATGTAAGATGAGAGGTAACAGCGACCCTCTGCCATGATGCACAGGCTACCGAAGGCAAATACCTCAAGGTCTACATCTGAAGAGATATTGCGAGACAGCTGTTTTACTTGGTGAATAGAGAGTACGCGTGGCAGTACCACACGCTTCACGTTGAAGTTTTTGTGGTAGAAATCAATGGCTGCAGCGTTGGTCGCTGAAGCTTGTACCGATAGGTGTAACTCCATATGCGGGTACTTATTCGCCGCGTACTCAAGAACAGCAATGTCCGCCACGATCAGCGCATCCACACCTAATGCAGCGGCTTGGTCAACAGCATTGGTCCAACGTTCAAAACCATTAGGGTGAGCGAATGTGTTGAGTGCGATATGAATTTTTTTCTTGCGGTCGTGGACGTATTCAACGGCACGATCTAGCTTCTTGCCAGAGAAGTTCAAGCCAGCAAAGTGGCGTGCATTAGTGTCGTCTTTGAATCCGATGTAGACAGCATCCGCACCACAGTCAATGGCTGTTTTCAAAGCAGGTAAGTTTCCTGCTGGGCATAAGAGTTCCATTTGCTCACTACCAGTAGATAAATTTGAAGCGAGCATTTTATGAAGAAATGTGAACGTCAGAATTGATGTAAGGCAGGTTTAGTCGGATAAATCCGCTTTTACTCCGTTTGTGGTAGAGCAAAACCATAAAAAATGGTGGGTTAGTTCTTATGGCGACGGTTCTGGGCAAAGAGCTCCTCAACTTCCTGTTTTGGTTGAGGTCGATAGAAATGGAAGCCCTGAATTGAGCTACAGTTGAGATTCGAGAGCAGTGTCGCTTGTTCGCTAGTTTCAACACCTTCAGCAACAACAGTCAGGTTGAGAGATTTACCGAGGTTGATGATGTTCTCAATTACCGTGACTTGCTTTGGCAGGGTATCAATGTCGGTGATGAAGGCGCGGTCTATCTTCAACTCGTCGATTGGGAAACGAGCCAAGTAAGAAAGCGATGAATAACCGGTACCGAAGTCATCGATCGAAAGGGCAAAGCCAAGTTTCTTGATGGCGTTAAGCATCTGAAGCGTGTGTTCGCTGTCACTCATCACCGCACTTTCGGTTAACTCGAAGGTGATAGCGCTTGGGTCTAGCTCTGTAGTTCGTAGCAGCTTTTCCATGTAGTCGATCAGTTTAGGGTTACCAAATTGCTCAGGGGAAAGGTTGATCGCTACGCGCCCAGGAAGGATTCCTTGAATCTTCCAACGTTTAACTGTTGCAAACACCTCACGCATCACCACTCGGCCTAGCTGTTCAATCAAACCCGCGCGTTCAGCAACTGGGATAAAGGCAGCAGGGCTAATGTAACCCTCGACTGGGTGTTTCCAGCGTACCAAGGCTTCAGCACCATTGATGGTGAAGTCACGGGCGTTGACCTTAGGTTGATACCAAACCTCTAAACCATTTTGCTGCAGTGCTTTCTGAAGTTCGATTTCAAGCCAAAGGCGCATACGAGCTTCTTTGTTCATCTGCTCATTGAACTTAATTAAGCGGTTACGGCCTCGGTCTTTGGCTTCATACATCGCAGTATCGGCATTTTGCAGCAAGATACGCGCATCGGTACCATCTTGAGGAAAGCTGACACTACCAATTGAACAAGCCAAGCGTTTGCTAAAATGGTGAAGATCGAACGGCTGATTGATCAGAGCAATGATCTTTTCAGCTAGAGCTTCAACGGTCTTTTTGTGTTCTGGCTCTGGCAAGATGATACCAAATTCATCGCCACCCAAATGACCTACTACCGCGCGTCTTGGTAATAGACGCTTAAGGCGAGATGCGACCTCTTTAATCACCTTATCACCGATGTGATGACCCAGTGAGTCATTGATATTTTTGAAGTTATCAATATCTAGGTACAACATCACCGCTGGCGTCTCATTATGAATAAACTGCTCTAAACGTTTGGTGAACCCAACACGGTTATACAGCTTAGTCAGGTCGTCAATGTAGGCATCTTCATTAACGTTGGTGGTGAGGGTTTTGGGTGCTTCTTGCGCGTCTTGAATCAGGACTAATTGGGTAGTGCTTCCCAACAGGGCAGTTGAATCAATATGCAATTGAACCTTACGCTCAAAACCGCAGCGCGCGCCAGTTAAGCAAACCAAACCAGACTCAGAAACAATAGAGCTGAGCTTATTGCTGAAGACTGTTTTGGTTTGCTCATCAATGAATAGGCGTCCTAGCTCTTCGCCAAGTAACTCAGATGGAGAGTTAAAGCCAAGCAAACGAGCTGCAGCTGGGTTAGAAGAGAGAATGAAATCATCTTCAACGAGAAGAAGTCCGTCCGGTAGTAAGTGAGTCAGCTTATGGAATTTGGCTTCAGACTCTTCGAGTGAGCGGACAAGAACTTGATTTTCAGAGGTGTCAAAGGCGTGAAAGACAATGTAGTCGGTGTCTTTTCCGTTAGACAGTGGCGCTAGGCTAAAATGAAGGCTGGTATCGAGGTCGGTTTCGTTGAGCGTAATTTCCGCCTCAATGGATTCACCCTTGAAGGCGCGCTCGTAGTATGGCTTCAGGTGTTGGTAGAACTGTTCACCAAGGGTTTGGCGGTCGTTCATTCCTGTTAACTCTGATTGGTTTAACCCCGCAATATCACAGTAGCGCTCATTAACCATAAAATAGTTATGCTGAGCATCAAGAACAGCAAAAAAGAAAGGACTATTTGCTGTGAGCTGTGAAAACCAATGTTGTAGTTGCTGGGGAGGCATCAAAGTACTACCAATTCTCCAAAAGCTTGAGTATTCATTATAGATGAATGTTTATTACTAAATGATGTAATTTTAGCTATTTACCTAGCATAGCAGCAATTCTGCGACTGTTCTTATTACCAGAGTTACTATAACTATGATTTTGAGGATATTAAAGTACAAGCATCAAACCGAAATTAATTTGATACATAACAGGATTTGAGCCTTTAACATCACTTAAGATGAGTGCCATATTATTGATAAAGTTACGGATAAGTCACGTGATAAACAAGATTCGCACTCAACTAGTTCAAAACGCCGCATCAATTTTGCGATCTCCAGTCCAGTTATTGCCAAAAACAGTACAAAAAAAAGCCTTATTAGAAGCACTTAAGAATGTTTTCAAGGAAGCGTTGGAAGATGGCGACTTTGAGTTTCTTGAAGACAAGTGGTTAAAAGTGTCGATTAAAGATATGGGCTTGAGTTGGTGTATCAGCTATCAAGATGAGCAACTGGTTGTTGCAGATAAAGAAGTGACAGAAGACGTGAGCTTTAGTGGCAACCTGAACGACCTTGTTTTGATCGCTGGACGCAAAGAAGACCCAGATACTTTGTTCTTTCAACGCCGCCTTTCTATTGAAGGGGATACCGAGCTTGGTCTAGAGGTGAAGAACCTGATGGACAGTGTAGATTTAGACCTACTTCCGGCTCCAATGAAAATGTTATTGAATCAATTAGCTGATTTTGTGCAGAAGGGGGTACAATCGCCTCAGACACAAAATGAGGTAATGAATGCTTATTCGAACTGAGGCACCTGCAGACATACTTGCAATTGACCGCTTGCTTAAATCTGTTTTTGAAACGGACGCAGAAGCGAACCTAGTGATGAGCCTGCGTGAAAACAGTCATCTGACGCTGTCTTTGGTGGCGTGCTCTGATGAAGGTGAAGTGGTTGGCCACGTGATGTTTAGCCCACTGACACTACAAGGCGAAGATCATAATTGGCAGGGTTTAGCGCCATTAGCCGTACGTGAAGACTTTCGTGGTCAAGGCATTGCTCGAACTCTGATGGAAGAGGCCTTTTCGTCACTACGCGACTTTGGTTATCCAGCCTGTGTGGTTCTGGGCGACCCAAGCTTTTACAGTAAAGTCGGTTTTAAGGCTGCGAGTGAGTTTGGTTTTCAGTGCCGTTGGGATGTTCCTGAAGGCGCCTTTCAAGCGATTGAGCTGGTGGAAGGGGTGTTCTCTGGACACAGTGGTACTATTGAGTACAGTCCTGAGTTTAATGAGCTCTAGGCGAGCGTAACTCTCATCGACTTCGCCAGCACATAAGATGCGGATAGAAGAAACGTGACCAATAGAGATAAAGGAGCTTGATGCTCCTTTATTTTTTGTTAGTATCAGCTCGATTCAACCTTGGGCTCAGTCATATAGGCACAGACATGTCACAGATTCATGCGCAGTATTTACAGGAAATGGGAATTACTCAGTGGGAACTGTGTCACCCTGAACGTCTGGCTGGTTATCAGACCGAGCTCGTTAAACTGCCTGAAACATGCCAGTTACTATTAGTCTCACCAGAAAAGCCTCAAGGCACGCTAGCTGAGATGTTTGAGCGAGTGCTAAAAAGCATCAAACTGGAACTGTCACAAGCGCAATATGTTCATCCAACTGAACTGAGCCATTTTGATTTAAGTTCTCCGCAGTGGGTATGGTTTGCAGGGTGTGAATCCGATACTGATATCACAGCGAAAACGCTGCAATCCCCTTTATTATCTCAGATTGATGGTAACAATCAGCAACGCCGCGCTCTATGGCAGCAAATTTGTTCTTATGAATAGTCAATTTATTAGCGTGTCAGACGCGCACCTTGATGCGATCTGGCAGATTGAGCAACAAGCTCATACTCACCCTTGGTCACACAACATGATTCGCGATCTCGACAGCCGAGGTGGTTGCCATCATGTGATGCTAGTCGATGACGAGGTGGTTGGTTACTTCTATGCGCAAAACATTGTTGGTGAAGTAACACTTCTCAATATCGCTGTTGCCCCTCATCATCAAGGCAAGGGATACGGCAAGGCGTTGATTGAACATTTTCTAGTCGTGTGCGAACAAGCAAAAGCAGAAAGCGCATGGCTTGAAGTCCGTGAAAGTAATATCAACGCGTTTGGTCTGTATGAGTGGGTTGGCTTCAACGAGGTGGACCGTCGCCGTAACTATTACCCAACGGCCACTGGCAAAGAAGATGCGATTATCATGAGTTACATCTTCTTTTAACTTTCCTTCGCTCACATCGATATTGGCAAAGCTCAACTTAGGTTGGGCTTTTTTATTGCCTCCAGCCTTTTGATATCAAAGCAACTGTTTAGTTACGCTCCATAAAGCGTTCGAAGTTAGTACTTAGCTCTTTACTGTTAAATACCGAACCCATGGTCTGTGTTTCAAAGATTGATTGGGCAGCGCTCTGCATTTTCGGAGACAGTGGGATATAGCCAGCAGTACTCACGACATACGATAGGTGCTTTTGATTTAAGTAGTGCTCGATGAACTGATTGACGGAATAACGATTGACGGCTGCTTTGTTAACGTAGATAAACAGAGGTCGGGAAAGCGAGCTGTATTGGCCACTGGTGACACTATTGATACTTGGAGCGATGGCTTGCTGCTCGTCATTGGAAATTGAAACAGCCTTGAGTTGGGTTTGATTGTTTTGGTAATAAGCAAAGCCTAAAAAAGCCAACGCATTTGGGTTGGTTGCGACCTTTGAGGCCAATAGATAATCGTCTTCATTGGCGATGTGGTCACCGCGCAGTTCGACGCCATTAAGAACAACGTTGGTAAAGTAGTCGTAAGTCCCTGAGTCGCTTCCTGGAGCATAGAGCTTGATCGGCTCTGCTGGGAAGCTTGGATTGAGCTGATGCCAATGCGTAATGGTTTTCTCAGAAGAGGGGTGCCATAAGGTTGCCAGCTCCTCAAGGGATAGGTGTTGTAACCACTCGTTGTCTTTACTGACCACGAGTGTGATCGCATCGAGCGCAATGGGCAGTTCTAAAAACTCAATGCCGTTTTCTCGACATAAGGCTTTTTCTTGCGTTTTGATAGGGCGGGAAGCGTTAGAAATATCCGTCTTACCACGGCAAAACTTGCGAAACCCGCCACCAGTTCCGGTGACACCAACCACTATCTGTGCGACATCTTTCTGCTGCGTCATAAATTGCTGAGCAAATTGACGAGTGATGGGGTAAACCGTACTTGAGCCTTCGATCTTGATCAGATCTTTTGCCATGCCCATCGTTGGCCATAGAGACAAACAGATAATAGTGGTGATTGCTTTGTGTAAGAACCTTTCCATCATAGTGTACGTTACGCTTCTATCGGCCAGCATTGTCAGATTTAATCAAGCCACCGAAATATACGGTGTTGGACTTGGTTATACAATGCGCACTCATCAATATTCATCAAAACTTCATAAGTGACTGAAATGGTTGGTTGTTCATTAATTTGAAACATTAATGGATTAAGGTCGATTTATTCCCAATCTTTTTGTCTTGATTATGTTATTCCCCAAAATGCTAAATAAACGAAAGTTCCTATTCACCTCTTTATTAGCGTTGCTGGTGGTAGCGTCGACCACAGTCCTCGTCATGCAATCGACCGATCTCTTGATCAAAAAGTCCCCCCTTGCAGAAGCTGCTGCTGAGATAAAGATCAACGGCTCTCTGGCTTATTTATGGTTTGATGAAATTGTTTCTGGAGATACAACCCAATCGATCCAAGAGGTTTGGTACTACTTAGAGATTGCTGATTGGCATGTAGGGGCGTTGCTCGATGGGGGAGAGAGCATCATGGGCAGCTATCAACCGATCAACGATCCTGAACTTCGAGAGCGATTGATGATGCTACGCCAAACACTGGCTGAGTTTCGCCAATATGCAGGTTCGCATTATCAACAATCGGTTTTAGAAACGCCGTCACTGGGATTAAAGACTGACGAGTATTATCTCGATTTCGCCAGCCAAGCCGATGAGATTCAGCGTGTGATTAAAACCAGCTATGAGTCAGGCATTGCCAGTTATACCAAAACCAGTATTACCCTGATCATTGCAGCTGTCTTTATCGGTGTGTACTCGCTTCGTGTTCAGTTTAAGCATGAACAGAGCCGAGACTTATTATTGAAATCGCTCACTGATGCTAAGTCTTCTATCGAGATCAAGAACAAACAGCTTCATACTCAAGCTTACTTCGATCCTTTAACCGAGCTGCCCAACCGTACTCTGTTTCTTGATAGACTCGGGCAGTCGATACTCAATGCTCAACAAACTCAGCGCCCGTTCGCGTTATTGTTTCTCGATCTTGACCACTTTAAAGAGGTCAACGATCTCTATGGTCATGCCGCAGGTGATGAACTGTTAAAGCAGGTCGCACAGCGCATAACACAATCGATTCGAGTGACGGATCTCTCAGCGAGATTCAGCGGTGATGAGTTCGTCATTGTTTTGGAACACCTGCGCGATGTCGATATGGCGGTGAGTGTCGCCAATAAAATTGCCTCGAAACTGATTAAGCGTCTGAGAGAACCCTTTGAACTGAAACACGGAACTGCAGAAATCACGGCCAGTATTGGTATTTCGATTTACCCAGATGATAGCACCTCACAACACTCACTGATCCGTTACGCTGATGATGCGATGTATCACGCCAAGTCACTAGGGAAAAACAATTTCCAGTTCTATTCCAAAGAGCTCAACTACATTGCGATGTCGCAAAAAGAGTTGGAACGCGATTTAAGGCAGGCAATCGACAAACAGCAGTTTGAGATTCACTACTTACCCAAATGGGCGTTGAAGTCAGGTGATGTGGAGGGTGTTGAGGCACTAGTGCGCTGGAAGCATCCAATTAAAGGCTTGATGTACCCAAATGATTTTATTCCTGTTGCGGAAGCGACGGGGCAAATTCGTCAGATAGATCTGCTGGTGGCAGAACTGGCGTTGGCGCAACACAAAAACTGGCTTACCCGCGGTATTGATATCGGCGTAATGAGTCTTAACATCTCAGCTCGAAGCTTAAAGCATCCTCAATTCTTTGATGCTTTAAAGCGCGTGATTATTTCTAGTGGTGTGGCCACGCATAGAATAGAAGTAGAGATCACTGAGACCGTGATGATCGAGAATGACCAATTCGCACAAATCATCTTTAAAGAGCTGCATCAGCTCGGCGTTCGTATCGCACTTGATGATTTTGGTACTGGCTTTTCATCGCTCTCTTATCTTAAAGACTTTGAGTTCGATACTCTGAAGATCGATCGTAGCTTTGTGATGGACTATGTCACCAATTCGACCTCACTCGTTCTACTCAAGAGCATGATCCAGATAGGCAACGAGCTTGGAGTAGCAGTCATCGCCGAGGGCGTGGAAACATTGCAACAGCAACGAGACTTGATGTCGATGGGGTGTGAGATAGGCCAAGGGTACTATCTTACTTCTCCTCAAACCGCAGATAGATTGATAGAGAATCTTAAGTTGAACTCTGCCTCTAATGTTGTGCCCATGTCCGGCACTTTAGGCTAGTGAAAGCCCTAGTCACTCTAACTCTCTGACTTTTTCTAGCTCAGGCTTTAGAAAGCTGGGCGACTTCTGTATAATCCGCACACAAAATTCAAGGGCAAGTCTCAACAACTTGCCCTTTTTACGCTTTAGATCAGCAAAGGGCGACTATGTCTTTCCAACAAGAAGTGAGCAAACGTAGAACGTTTGCGATTATCTCTCACCCGGATGCGGGTAAAACCACGATTACTGAAAAGGTTCTTTTATTCGGAAACGCGATTCAAAAAGCGGGTACCGTAAAAGGCCGTGGCTCTAACCAGCATGCTAAATCTGACTGGATGGAGATGGAAAAAGAACGTGGTATCTCGGTAACCACGTCTGTGATGCAGTTCCCGTACAATGATTGCCTAGTAAACCTACTAGATACTCCGGGACACGAAGACTTCTCGGAAGATACCTACCGTACACTAACGGCTGTTGACTCATGTCTAATGGTTATCGATGCTGCAAAAGGTGTCGAAGACCGTACACGTAAGCTAATGGAAGTAACACGTCTACGTGATACTCCAATCGTAACCTTCATGAACAAATTGGACCGTGATGTGCGTGATCCAATGGAAGTTCTAGATGAAGTTGAAAGCGAGCTGAGCATGGCGTGTGCACCAATCTCTTGGCCAATCGGTTGTGGTAAAGAGTTTAAAGGTGTGTACCACATTCACCGCGATGAGACGATCTTATATGAATCTGGCCACGGCCATGAGATCCAAGAAGTTCGTATCATCAAAGGTCTAGATAACCCGGAACTGGATGCAGAAGTTGGTGCAGATCTAGCTGAAAGCGTTCGTGAAGAACTTGAACTTGTCATGGGCGCGTGCCCTGAGTTCGACCATGACCTATTTCTAGCGGGCGAACTAACACCAGTTTTCTTCGGTACCGCATTGGGTAACTTTGGTGTTGACCACATGCTTGATGGCTTGACTGAGTGGGCGCCAATGCCGAAAACTCGTCAAGCAGTTGAGCGTGATGTTGAAGCGACAGAAGAGAAGTTCTCTGGCTTCGTATTTAAGATCCAAGCAAACATGGATCCAAAACACCGTGACCGTATTGCATTCATGCGTATCGTATCGGGTACTTACTCTCAAGGTATGAAGATGAACCATGTTCGTACTGGTAAGAATGTAAGTATCTCTGATGCGGTAACCTTCATGGCGGGCGACCGTGCACGTGCTGAGAAAGCATACGCGGGTGACATCATTGGTCTGCATAACCACGGTACTATCCAGATTGGTGATACCTTCACTCAAGGTGAATCACTGAAGTTCTCTGGTATTCCTAACTTTGCACCAGAACTGTTCCGTCGTATTCGTCTGCGCGATCCACTAAAACAGAAGCAGCTACTTAAAGGTCTAGTTCAGCTTTCTGAAGAGGGTGCGGTTCAGGTATTCCGTCCATTACAGAACAACGATCTGATTGTAGGTGCGGTTGGTGTGCTTCAGTTTGATGTGGTTGTGGCTCGTCTGAAGGCGGAATACAACGTTGAAGCGATCTATGAGAGCGTGAACGTTGCGACAGCACGTTGGGTTGAGTGTGGTGATGCGAAGAAGTTCGAAGAGTTCAAGCGTAAGAACCAAACTAACCTAGCGTTGGATGGTGGCGATAACCTAACTTACATCGCACCAACTATGGTTAATTTGAACCTAGCATCAGAGCGTTTCCCTGATGTTGAGTTCCGTGCAACTCGCGAGCACTAATCTATTGATGACGGTGCCAACTCACTGAGGTGGTGCTAGTCGAAGTGATTAAAAACGTCTATTGTTCTGCAATAGGCGTTTTTTTATGTTTGCCTTGAGGAGAGTGGATGTTTCAAGTCATTAAAAGATGGATTAAGCAGTACGATAAATGGTGTAAAGAGTTAGGGTTAACGCCAGAAAACAAGCGTAGTTGCACCCCTTATCGTAGCGATCCTCAACCAGAACCGAAAGATAAGCCGTAATGTCGATACCGCTATTCGATACCCACTGTCATCTAGACTTCGACGTCTTTTCGTTGGGTGATCAAGACAGTTCTGCGGCCGCTCGAGACTATCTCATAACCGCTCAGCAGCAAGGCGTTGAGAAGGTAGTCGTCCCCTCGATTGGTCAAACCAACTGGGAAAAGCTCGAGCAACTGAGCTCGGAACATTCCAACCTTTACTATGCGCTGGGTTTTCATCCTTACTTTCTAGCGACAGCGAGTGAGAGCGAATTTGCTCAACTTGAACAGCATTTAAGTGGCGCTTCTGAGCAGTGTGTTGCGATAGGAGAGTGCGGCTTGGACTTCTTTGTGGATGTGGATATCGATAAGCAAGAGCGTTTTTTTATCCATCAGATACAGCTCGCGACTGCTTTTAAACTGCCTCTGATTATCCATGAACGGAAATCACATAACCGTCTTATCCAGCTTATCAAGCAACAAAAATTCACCAATGGTGGAGTGATCCATGGTTTTTCGGGAAGCGAGCAGCAAGCTTTAGAGTGGATTCGCTTGGGATTCTATATCGGTGTCGGTGGAACGATAACTTACCCTAGAGCGCAGAAAACGCGCACCACTGTCGCTCGTTTACCCCTTGAATGGGTCGTTTTAGAGACGGATGCACCGGATATGCCGATCAGCGGTAAGCAAGGAAACATTAATCATTCCAAATATTTAGTTACGATATTAAATGAACTTGTTTCGCTCAGGAAAGAGTCAAAGCAATCGATTGCAACTCAAATATGGAAAAATAGCCATCAGCTATTCGGTATATGTGAATAAAATCTAAAGTTTTTGTTTATCGTTTGCGTGTTTTACAGTTGTATCGTGACTTGGCTCACAGATGTAAATGAATGATACATGAATCTTATACCAAAGTGTGAGGACGGCATTACTTTATTAGTGGTCGCATGAGTATAATTGCCTCCGCTTTATAGCCCCATTTTGTAACACGCCAATAAATAACTAATAAGGAAGTCATAAACTATGAGCCTGTTTATGAGCCTAGTCGGTATGGTTGTACTGATTGCAATCGCAGTACTACTATCTGACAACCGCAAAGCTATTAACTTAAGAACGGTGGGTGGCGCATTCGCTATCCAATTCGCACTTGGTGCATTCGTACTTTACATCCCTTGGGGTCGTGATTTGCTTGCAGGTTTCTCTGCTGGTGTAGCAAACGTAATCGACTACGGTAAAGACGGTACTGGTTTCCTATTCGGCAGCCTAGTTAACTTCTCAGTTGACGGTATCGGTTTCATCTTTGCATTCCAAGTACTACCAACTCTAATCTTCTTCTCTGCACTTATCTCTGTACTTTACTACATTGGTGTAATGCAATGGGTTATCAAGATTCTTGGTGGTGGCCTACAGAAAGCTCTTGGCACATCTCGTGCGGAGTCTATGTCTGCTGCAGCAAACATCTTCGTTGGTCAAACTGAAGCTCCTCTAGTTGTACGTCCTTTCGTACCAAAAATGACTCAGTCTGAACTATTCGCTGTAATGTGTGGTGGTCTAGCTTCTGTTGCTGGTGGTGTACTAGCGGGTTACGCTTCTATGGGTGTACCTCTAGAGTACCTAGTTGCTGCATCATTCATGGCGGCACCAGGTGGTCTACTATTCGCTAAGATCATCAAGCCAGAGACTGATACTCCTGCTGACGACATCGCTGATGAAATGGACGGTGGCGACGACAAACCAGCTAACGTTATCGACGCAGCTGCTGGTGGTGCATCTGTTGGTCTACAACTTGCTCTAAACGTTGGTGCAATGCTACTAGCGTTTATCGGTCTAATCGCTCTAATCAACGGTATCCTAGGTGGCATCGGTGGTTGGGTTGGTTTCGAAGGCCTAACTCTTGAGTGGATCCTTGGTAAAGTATTCTCTCCACTAGCATTCATTATTGGTGTGCCATGGGCTGAAGCAGATATCGCTGGTTCATTCATCGGTCAGAAGATCGTAGTTAACGAATTCGTTGCATACCTAAACTTCGTACCTTTCGTTGGTGAAAACGCTCAAATCGTTGAAGCGACTGGTCAAGTAATGTCTACTAAGACTCAAGCAATTATCTCGTTCGCTCTATGTGGTTTCGCAAACCTTTCTTCTATCGCGATTCTACTAGGTGGTCTAGGTGGTCTAGCTCCAAACCGTCGTCACGACATCGCTCGTATGGGTGTTAAAGCGGTTGTTGCTGGTACTCTATCTAACCTGATGGCAGCGACAATTGCTGGCTTCTTCCTATCTTTCTAATTAAGTAGATTAGATTATATAGACGCCACTTTAATATCGCCCCGTAGCAAGAGATTGCTGCGGGGCTTTTTTGTTTTAGGGACCGGATTATTGAGTAATAAGTGCAGGAAACGTTGATACACAGGATGTGTTATTCACAACGATTGCTGCCATCAATAACTCGGAAACTGAATTATTTTGAGATACAAACCGTTTGCGTTCTAAGGAGCACTACAAATTATCGAAGGATACCTATAATGTATAAGCTATAGGGATAGGATTTCTCTTTTTGGCAAGAAAATGACCGCTTGCTTAATCGCAATCGTGATTCTTCTGGGATTAGGCCAAACATAGCGATACGCTATAGATGTTAGACACAACAAGGTAGATTTGTTGTGCCATAGACCAAACTGGTACTGTGCGGTGACAAGGATAGCAATTGATGGCGTAAGGCCAACAAGTCTTCAGGGAACCAAGTCCGTTCATTGGTGACTACAGAGCATTACTAAAATATCCATCTATACTGGATGGAGGGCGAAGTAGTTAACTATTTGAATATATTGATCGGAGATAGAAATGAGCGATTTAAAAGCAGCAGCTCTACGTGCACTTAAACTTATGGACCTAACTACGCTAAATGACGACGACACAACTGAAAAAGTTGTAGCGCTTTGTCACGACGCGAAGACTGCAGTGGGCAACACAGCTGCAATCTGTATTTACCCTCGCTTTATCCCAGCAGCTAAGAAGGCACTGCGTGAGCAAGGTACTCCAGAAGTACGTATTGCGACTGTAACTAACTTCCCTCATGGTAACGATGACATCGAAATCGCAGTTGCTGAAACTAAAGCAGCAGTAGCTTACGGTGCAGACGAAGTAGACGTAGTATTCCCATACCGCGCTCTAATCGCCGGTAACGAAGAAGTAGGTTTCGAGCTAGTTAAACAGTGTAAAGAAGCATGCGGCGAAATCACACTGAAAGTAATCATCGAAACTGGTGAGCTTAAAGAAGAAGCACTAATCAAGAAAGCATCTGAAATTTGTATCAAAGCAGGCGCTGACTTCATTAAAACTTCAACAGGTAAAGTGCCAGTAAACGCGACTCCAGAGTACGCGCGCATGATGCTTGAAGTGATCCGTGACATGGGCGTAGCTAAGACTGTTGGTTTCAAACCTGCAGGTGGTGTTCGTACTGCTGAAGATGCAGCACAATACCTAGCAATGGCTGATGACATCCTAGGCGCAGATTGGGCAGACAACATGCACTATCGTTTTGGTGCATCAAGCCTACTGACTAACCTACTAAACACATTAGAAGTAACAGACGAAACAGCTGATCCAACGGCTTACTAATTCTTAAATTGTCTGTTTGATGGAGCGGTGATTTTGCCGCTCCATATTACCTCTTTACCTTACATACCATACTCATCATGAGTGTTGGGAGGAATCTAATGTCTGAAGTATCTAATACCAAAACTCCAACTTTTCTACCTCAAGAAATTATTCGCAGAAAACGTGACGGCGAAGTGCTGACTGCTGAAGAAATCAACTTCTTCATTCAGGGCGTTGCTAAGAACACGGTTTCTGAAGGCCAAATCGCTGCATTTGCAATGGCGATCTTCTTCAACGAAATGACAATGCCAGAGCGTATTGCGCTAACGTGTGCAATGCGTGATTCAGGTATGGTTATCGATTGGAGCCACATGAACTTTGATGGCCCTATCGTTGATAAACACTCTACAGGTGGTGTAGGTGACGTAACTTCACTAATGCTTGGCCCAATGGTGGCAGCATGTGGTGGTTTCGTTCCTATGATCTCTGGTCGTGGTCTTGGCCACACAGGTGGTACGCTAGATAAGCTTGAATCTATCCCTGGCTACAACATCACACCGACCAACGAAGTGTTTGGTGAAGTAACCAAAGACGCAGGTGTTGCAATCATCGGTCAAACAGGTGATCTAGCTCCAGCGGACAAGCGTGTATACGCGACGCGTGATATCACTGCGACTGTAGACAACATCTCGCTAATCACAGCTTCAATCCTTTCTAAGAAACTGGCTGCAGGCCTAGATTCTCTAGTAATGGATGTAAAAGTAGGTTCTGGCGCATTCATGCCAACTTACGAAGCGTCTGAAGAGTTGGCAAAATCTATCGTTGCTGTAGCAAACGGTGCAGGTACTAAGACAACAGCGATTCTAACTGACATGAACCAAGTTCTGGCTTCTTCTGCAGGTAATGCAGTAGAGGTACGTGAAGCGGTTCAATTCCTGACGGGTGAATACCGTAACCCTCGTCTTCTAGAGATCACGCTAGCTTCATGTGCTGAAATGCTCGTGCTTGGCAACCTTGCGAAAGACTCTGAAGAGGCTCGTGAGAAGCTAATGGCAGTACTGGATAACGGTAAAGCAGCAGAGTGCTTCGGTAAGATGGTTGCAGGTCTAGGTGGTCCAGCTGACTTCGTAGAAAACTACGACAACTACTTAGAGAAAGCGGAAATCATCAAGCCAGTATACGCACTTGAAAGTGGCGTTGTATCAGCAATGGATACGCGCGCAATCGGTATGGCTGTAGTAGGCATGGGTGGCGGTCGCCGCGTTGCAACTGACAGCATCGATTACGCAGTCGGTTTCGATAACTTCATCCGTCTAGGTGAAGTAGCAAGCGAAGACAAGCCTCTTGCGGTGATTCACGCACGCAACGAAGAGCAATGGCAAGAAGCGGCAACAGCCCTTCAAAGTGCGATTACTGTTGGTGGTGAATACACAGCAACGCCGGATGTTTACCGTCAAATTCGTTCAGAAGACGTTTAATTAAAAAATTACACAAAGCCTGCTCACACCAAAATTATTCGATAATGAGCGGGCTAAAGGAAATAGCAATGAAAAGAGCATTTATTTTAGTCTTAGACTCATTTGGTATTGGCGCAACGGCTGATGCTGAGAAATTTGGTGATGTAGGTTCAGATACTATGGGTCACATCGCTGATCAGTGTGATAAGGGCTTAGCGGATAACGCTGACCGTCAAGGTCCATTGACGCTGCCAAACCTATCTAAACTGGGGCTTGCGATGGCTCATAAAGAGTCAACAGGTCGTTTTGCTCCTGGTATGGATGCAGACGCTGAAATCATCGGTGCTTACGGCCACGCAGCTGAGCTGTCTTCTGGTAAAGATACACCGTCAGGTCACTGGGAAATTGCGGGTGTTCCTGTTCTTTTTGATTGGGGCTACTTCACTGATAAAGAGAACAGCTTCCCTAAAGAGCTGACTGACCGCATTCTAGAGCGTGCTGGTCTATCTGGTTTCCTAGGTAACTGTCACGCATCGGGTACTCAAGTACTGGATGATCTAGGTGAAGAGCACATGAAGACAGGTCTACCAATCTTCTACACATCAGCAGATTCAGTATTCCAGATCGCATGTCATGAAGAGACATTTGGTCTACAAAACCTGCTAGATCTTTGTCAGATCGCTCGTGAAGAGCTAGAAGATTACAACATTGGTCGTGTTATCGCGCGTCCTTTCGTTGGTGCGGGTAAAGGTCAGTTTGAGCGTACCGGTAACCGTCGCGATCTATCTGTTGAGCCGCCATCAGCAACGATCCTGCAAAAACTGGTTGAAGAGAAAAACGGTGAAGTTCACTCAATCGGTAAGATCTCTGATATCTACGCTGGCTGTGGTATCACTAAGAAGACGAAAGCGACAGGTATTCCTGACCTATTTGAAGCAACTAAAGACGCGATCAAAGAAGCGGGTGACAACACGATTGTGTTCACTAACTTTGTAGATTTCGACTCTGCTTACGGTCACCGTCGTGACGTAGCGGGTTACGCAGCGGCACTTGAGTACTTCGATGGTCGTATTCACGAAGTTATGGATATGATGCAAGAAGATGACATCTTGATCCTAACTGCTGACCACGGTTGTGATCCAACATGGCCTGGTTCTGACCACACTCGTGAGCACATCCCAGTGATTGTTTACGGTAAGAATGTACCTGCTGGTTCACTAGGTCGTCGTGACACATTTGCTGATATCGGCCAAACGCTAGCAGCGTACTTCGGCACGTCGCCAATGGGCTACGGCACAAGCTTTTTGTAATTTTTAAGTATACTGAAGAGAGAGGGTAGCCTCTCTCTTCTTTTTTGTTTTGAGATAAAGGATATTTTCAATGGCAACTCCACATATTAATGCTGAAATGGGCGCATTCGCAGACGTTGTTCTTATGCCGGGTGACCCGCTACGTGCTAAATACATCGCAGAAACATTCCTAGATGATGTTGTTCAGGTGTGTGATGTTCGCAACATGTTTGGTTACACTGGTACTTACAAAGGTCGTAAGATCTCTGTGATGGGCCACGGTATGGGCATCCCATCGTGCTCTATCTACGCGACAGAGCTTATTAAAGACTTTGGTGTGAAGAAAATCATCCGTGTTGGCAGCTGTGGTGCGGTTAGCGAAGATATTAAAGTGCGCGATGTTGTTATCGGCATGGGTGCTTGTACCGATTCAAAAGTGAACCGTATTCGCTTTAAAGGTCATGACTTTGCTGCAATTGCTGACTACAAAATGGTTCGTGCAGCTGAAGACGCGGCAAAAGCGCGCGGTGTTGACGTAAAAGTCGGTAACCTATTCTCAGCTGAGCTGTTCTACACTCCAGATCCAGAAATGTTCGAAGTTATGGACAAGTACGGCATCGTTGGCGTTGAGATGGAAGCGGCTGGTATCTACGGTGTATGTGCTGAATACGGCGCGAAAGCACTGACTATCTGTACTGTTTCAGACCACATTAAAACAGGCGAGCAAACCACATCTGATGAGCGTCAAACGACTTTCAATGACATGATGGTAATTGCACTAGACTCTGTTCTGCTGGGTGACGACGAGTAATCGAAAGCCTCAGTATGCTTTGAGCTGAATGAAAAAAGCCCCTGCAGTCTCGACTGTAGGGGCTTTTTATTGTTTGGTTGGATTGGGCTTGCCTACTAAGAGTTAACGTTCTTGAGTAGCAGGTTCTCGCCTGACTTAGACTTGCCACGTCTGAGGATTAATAGAATAAACAGCACGCCACTCACAAATCCCATCACTACCATACCAATCATATAGCGGTCACTCTTGCGGTAATGGTGATCTGAGATAGCCGTGACTCGGCCGGTCTCAAAAGTCACTCGGATAAAACCTATGATGGTGTTTTCCGGAGAGTAGATAGGCTCAACCAACTGTTGTTTACCGATACTGGCCGTAGAAAGCGGAGTGTCTAACCCTAGTACTTCACGAACTGTTAGCGCTTTTTCACTCGATGCTAAACGAATACCTTCAGCGTTGTAGATTGTGGTATCAAAAACCAGTCGGTCTTGAGATAGCTGATTGGTAAGCTCTAACAGGCGCTCTTGGTCTTGCTGAATGATCATTTTGCTCGCAGACAGCGACGCTTGTGAGATCAGAACCTTGGTTAGAGTTTCGAGCTGTTTGGCTTGAATTTTCTCATTACCTTTACTGATCACTACGGTATTTTTGATGGTGACCACCAACATAGCGGCTAATAAAATCAGCGCTAAGATACGCAGTGCGTTGCGTAATGAGAACAGCGATTCATTCATGATTCATCTCGCCTGAAATAAACAAATGTTATGATTAAGGTATATTGAGACTTGCACATGTAAATTGCAATAGGTTAACGTCTAGCTAAGTTAATTAGGAATCATACACATGGACGCACAGAAACTCTTGCCTATTAAAAGGCATACTACACTGTTAACTCGACTCCCGGAGACGCGATTCGCTTCTCAACTGGCCAAATCAAAGGCAAACTGGATCGTGTTTGGTGAGTATCTTTCTCCTCAAGCCTTCGATGACATCGACTTTTTCACAGGCTTCTACAATACCATTCTAGACACTTGGAAAGTGGGCAAATACGAAGTTGCTCTGATGTCTGGACAACTTACTCCTGCGCATGAAGAGATCTTACAGGGTCTAAAACTGGATTACGCTTGCCTAAGCGAAGTTCCAGACTTATCGAAGCCGGGTTTGATTGTGATGGATATGGACTCCACAGCGATTCAAATTGAATGCATCGATGAGATTGCAAAACTGGCGGGTGTGGGTGAGCTGGTATCCGATATTACCGAGCGCGCAATGCAAGGCGAACTCGACTTTGAACAGAGCCTCCGTCAGCGTGTTGGTGCACTGAAAGATGCCGATGAAGCTATCTTAGAGCAGGTGCGCAGTACACTACCATTCATGCCAGATTTGGTAGAGTTGGTGAGCACTCTGAATAAGCTAGGATGGAAAACGGCCATTGCATCGGGCGGCTTTACCTACTTCTCTGACTACCTTAAAGACACTCTTAATCTCGATTACGCACAATCTAACACCTTGGAAATCGTCAATGGTAAGCTGACAGGGCAAGTGTTGGGCGATGTCGTATCAGCGCAAACCAAAGCTGACATTCTGATTGAGCTGGCTGACGAGCATGAGATAGAGCTGCACAATACGGTGGCTGTCGGTGATGGTGCTAACGACTTGGTGATGATGAAAGCGGCAGGTTTGGGTATTGCTTATCACGCGAAACCGAAAGTTGAGCAGCAGGCACAGTCTGCAGTGCGTTACTCAGGGTTGGGCGGCGTGCTATGTATTCTTTCTGGTGTATTGGCTAAGCATCAAAAAATCAGCTGGCAAGTGAAACCATAGTATCCTTGTTTATAGATAGAAAAAGCAGGCCTTGGAGCCTGCTTTTTTAATGGGTTTTGCTAATAGTTGAATGATGTAGTTCGGCTACTTGGTCAACTCGAGTCTGATTAGCACTTCATCTGTGATATCACACATTTCGCCATAACCAATAAAGGCCGTCACTTCATTTTCGAGTTTCTTCGCTTGGTACATACTAATCCGAGCAATCGCCTCTAAATCAGATTGGAACAAGCTAGTCAGTGGGTCGAAAACTGGTGCGGTTGATACTCGTAAAACGTAGAGCTCCCCCATATGCTGAGCTTTCTTAATGAACATGATTCGTTCTTTGACTGATTTGAACTCTCGGCTTAGCTTGGTATGTACCGATTGAATCTTGTCACCAAACTTAACCGCTGCTACGTAAACATCATGATGTTTTGGACCTGCTCCCTCTATTTTCTTCAGCGGATCCGCTAATAGAGTATTACTGTGCCCTTTAAATATCGGCTCCAATGACAATTTATGGTTGTGTCCAAGCTTCGCCAGTAAGCTCAAGTAGTTATTGAGTGGAAAGTTAACCCCTATGATCTTACAGCGTAGCTTTGAACTTGGTTTATCAATAAAGATCGGGTTACTGACCATTTTACTCAATAGTACATTGTGGAGGGATTCCAACAGTGAGTGAGTCGGTAGTATCTCTTTCTTTTTGATCAGTTTGTTTTGGTTATGATCGATAAGGCCGTTAAGGAAGGCCACGGTACGCATGGTTTTGCCCGTTTCATCGATCGCCAATTGAACATTCTTACCGTTCGGACTAACACGGATCACTCGGTAAGGTACGGCACTTAGAGGTAGCTTCTTATCATAGAGTTGAAGCTCATTGAAGTTGATGGTTACAGGATCGTCGATCTTGAGTACTAGTGGCTGCTCTAATGTGACGCTCAAGCCACGCTTGGAAAGATCCTGAGTGTGCCCGTTCGCTGCTGCACCATCGCCTGCTGTTATCTGCAGTGGTGACTTAAACTGATAGCGTGGTTCTTTGCGGCGAGACTGAGAGTCAAAGTAAATGCTCTGAATATTGCCCACAACGGTGCGTGCGTGGCGGAATTTATTCAGCTCACTGCTGGCAATACGTGGTTTTTCTGTAAGCAGATAGTCGTCCGCGCTGTCGTCGGCACCGATCTCTTGCAAGATTCCACAGTGGGTCAATTGCTCTGAGCTTCTGGCGAGATCTTTCGAGTGCTGAGCTAATGCTTGTTGCTCTTCTTCAGACAGTTCAAAAACAGAGAACTTAAAGGTTTTCCAACTCGATCTCTTAGCACCAATATGCCAGAACAGTTGGCGTTGCTCGCGAGTTGCTTCTGGCAACATCATTGAGTAGAACAACGTCTTATTTTGGTGCTCGTGAGTGAACGAGTAGATAACATTACTCGTGCCTTTCACGCCGGGCTTCGCTAATTGGTTCATACGTTGCTCATTAAACAACGTACCTAAAGCTTGTTGGTTACGCTCATCATGCCAGTACTGCCAAAGAGGATGGTTGTTATCGGTCAGTAGAGCTAGCTTGAGCTCACTACCGCTAAAAAAGAGAGGCAAGTTACAGGTGTGCTTGAGGTATGTATGCTCGATTCCGCGAGTACGGGTGCGAATGATTCGGTCTTGGTTTTCGTGCTGAGTCTTCTTGCTGTTACTGTTAAGTGATTCTTCGATTAAACGACCCACGATATTACTGTCGCATACGCGTACTGTTCTTAAAAACTTAACGGCATTGTTATCGTACGAGTCGTCGATACCAAGAATTCGAAATTCGGTGGTTTTGTCGACTCCCGGCTCTTTCGACTTTTCGACCAGTTCAGTAAATTTGACGCCAACCACTTCGCCAAGGCTATACTTGAATGCGCTTGGCACCTTGAATTTCCCACCTGATGGCGATATATCCACAGTCACACCATGCAGCACTTGGCCTTTTGAGGTTGTTATCTCGACTTGTGACGCAACTTTTAGGCGGTTCTCTTGACGTTTTAAATCATAACCAAGGTTAATAGGTTCCGCTTCATAAGGACTATTGGCACTGGTGATGCCGTTGTCTTCTTGCTGAGTGGTATTGATTTGGTTGTTGACTGGCTGAGTTCGCGGAGACATGACCATCTCCCAAACGCCTTCAGTGTAGCCGCGAAACTTCTTTGTGCCGCGCTGATAGGCATTAAGAGCGATATCATCGAGCCAGTGTTTACGCCCATCTAGGGTAAACTGGTGACATTCGTCGTCGATACGGCCGCGTAAATCGATACTCTTGGTACACGGCGCCATGATACGATTCAGTTCCATTTTAACGAGCAATTTCAGAGACGGGGATTCGCCCTCTGTCATTTGTGATAGAAGGAAATCGAAATCCTCAGCGTGATAGGCTGGGATGAGTCGCTCTGCTACAGATAGAATTTCAGATTGCTGCATACTTTTATTGTTAGAATGGATAGTGCACTTATGTTATCGACTAGTTTAAATCGATCTTTAAGTATAACTGGTACGACTGCAACGATTATTTTAATCCGTACGGACAACGACATCACAATTTGACAACATCATCGTGTAACGAAGTAAATTATTGAGGTTTTATGGCTAAGGCAAAACGAGCTTATGTATGTAATGACTGCGGCGCAGACTTCCCGCGCTGGCAGGGGCAATGTAATGCATGCGGAGCTTGGAACACAATCACAGAGGTAAGGCTCGCTGCATCACCTCAGGTTGCACGTAATGAGAGACTTACCGGTTACGCGGGTAGTGCAACCGAGTCGAGTGTTCAAACCCTTTCAGAGATCGATCTGCAAGAAGTACCAAGATTTAGCAGCGGCTTTAAAGAGCTCGACCGCGTTCTTGGTGGTGGTGTGGTGCCGGGTGCGGCGATTCTTATCGGTGGTAACCCAGGTGCGGGTAAATCGACACTACTATTACAAACCATGTGTCTGCTCTCTTCACAGCTTCCCACTTTATATGTCACAGGTGAGGAATCCTTGCAGCAGGTTGCGATGCGCGCCTCGCGTTTAGGGCTACCGAAAGATCATCTAAAAATGTTGTCGGAAACTAACGTTGATAAGATCTGTCAGGTTGCGGAGAAAGAGCAACCGAAGATCATGGTCATCGACTCGATTCAGGTTATGCACGTCGCCGATGTTCAGTCATCGCCGGGTAGTGTGGCTCAGGTACGTGAGTCAGCAACCGCACTGACGCGTTTTGCTAAGCAGAATAATGTGGCTATTTTCCTTGTTGGCCACGTAACTAAAGATGGCACGCTAGCAGGCCCGAAAGTTCTAGAACATATCATTGACTGTTCGGTACTGCTTGATGGTGGCACTGATAGCCGCTTTAGAACGCTGCGCAGCCACAAGAATCGTTTTGGTGCGGTGAATGAGCTTGGTGTATTTGCGATGACAGGGCAGGGGCTTAAAGAAGTCTCCAACCCTTCGGCTATTTTCCTTTCTCGTGGTGAAGAAGAAACGTCGGGAAGCTCAGTGATGGTGGTCTGGGAAGGTACTCGTCCGCTTCTTGTCGAGATTCAAGCGCTGGTAGACTATTCACAGTTGGCGAACCCTCGACGCGTTGCCGTAGGCCTAGAGCAAAACCGCCTCTCTTTGTTACTCGCCGTGCTGCATAAACATGGCGGACTGCAAATGGCCGACCAAGATGTGTTTGTGAATGTCGTTGGTGGTGTTAAAGTAACCGAAACCAGTGCTGACCTAGCATTAGTGATGGCACTGTTGTCTAGTTTTAGAGACAGAGCACTGCCTAAAGATGTGGTCGTGTTTGGTGAAGTTGGCTTGGCGGGAGAGATTAGACCGGTTCCAAGTGGACAAGAGCGTCTAAACGAAGCCTTCAAGCATGGCTTTAAAAAAGCGATCGTGCCGGCGGCCAATATGCCTAAGGGCGGTATTCCAGGGATGCAAATCCACGGAGTGAAAAAGCTGTCAGAAGCAATTAGTGCTTTTGATGAGTTGTAATAAAGCTAAGTTAGGCTAATCTATACAGCAGCAAATCAAATTGGGTTTGCTAATCGTCTTTCTGCGAGCCCAATATTAAAATTAACAACCGCTTAGGTTGTTTCTACAGAGCACTTTTCCTTTCTTATTGTGGAAAGGCAAAAGTTTTTTAGTCTCAAATGCATGCAAAGCTATCAGTCTTCACAGATTGTGATATACTCTGCGCGCATTTTATATCCTATTAACAGAGTAAGACAATGGCAGATTTATCGAAATACAGAAACATTGGTATTTTCGCGCACGTTGATGCGGGTAAAACAACTACCACTGAGCGTATCCTTAAGCTAACTGGTCAAATCCACAAGACTGGTGAAGTACATGACGGCGAATCAACGACTGACTTCATGGAACAGGAAGCTGAGCGCGGTATTACTATCCAATCAGCAGCTGTAAGCTGTTTCTGGAACGGTCACCGTCTAAACGTTATCGATACTCCTGGACACGTTGACTTCACAGTTGAAGTATACCGTTCTCTTAAAGTTCTTGATGGCGGTGTTGGTGTATTCTGTGGTTCTGGTGGTGTTGAACCACAATCAGAAACTAACTGGCGTTACGCTAACGAATCAGAAGTATCTCGTCTGATCTTCGTTAACAAACTAGACCGTATGGGTGCAGACTTCTACAACGTTGTTGACCAAGTTAAAAACGTTCTAGGTGCAAACCCACTAGTTATGGTTCTACCAATCGGTCGTGAAGACGACTTCGTTGGTGTTGTAGACCTACTAAGCCGTAAAGCTTACGTATGGGACGACTCTGGTCTTCCAGAAAACTACGAAATCCAAGACATCCCAGCTGACATGGTTGATGATGTTGAGCAATACCGTGAAGAGCTAATCGAAACTGCTGTTGAGCAAGACGATGATCTAATGGAAGCTTACATGGAAGGTGAAGAGCCTTCTATCGAAGACATCAAGCGTTGTATCCGTAAAGGTACTCGTGACCTAGCATTCTTCCCAACATTCTGTGGTTCTGCATTTAAGAACAAGGGTGTTCAGCTAGTACTAGACGCTGTTGTAGATTACCTACCATCTCCAACTGAAGTTGATCCACAGCCTCTAACTGATAAAGAGACTGGCGAACCAACTGGTGAAGTTGCAACTGTATCTGCAGATGAGCCACTACGTGCTCTAGCATTTAAGATCATGGACGACCGTTTCGGTGCACTAACGTTCATCCGTATCTACTCTGGTCGCATGAAGAAGGGTGATACTATCCTTAACGCTGCAACTGGTAAGACTGAGCGTATCGGCCGTATGGTTGAGATGCAAGCTGATGACCGTAACGAGCTAACTGAAGCTCAAGCTGGTGACATCATCGCAGTTGTTGGTATGAAGAACGTTCAAACTGGTCACACTCTATGTGATCCTAAGCACGAATGTACTCTAGAGCCAATGATCTTCCCAGAACCAGTAATCTCTATCGCTGTAGCGCCTAAAGATAAAGGTTCTACTGAGAAGATGGGTATCGCTATCGGTAAGATGGTTGCAGAAGATCCATCTTTCCAAGTTGAGACTGACGAAGATTCAGGTGAAACTATCCTGAAAGGTATGGGTGAACTTCACCTAGACATCAAGGTAGACATCCTTAAGCGTACATACGGCGTTGAGCTAACTGTAGGTGCTCCACAAGTAGCTTACCGTGAAACTATCACTCAAGCGATTGAAGATAGCTACACGCACAAGAAGCAATCTGGTGGTTCAGGTCAGTTCGGTAAGATCGACTACCGCATCAAACCAGGTGAGCCAAACTCTGGCTTCACGTTCTCTTCAACAGTTGTTGGTGGTAACGTACCTAAAGAATTCTGGCCTGCAGTAGAGAAAGGCTTCGAGTCTATGATGGATAACGGTGTTCTTGCTGGCTTCCCAACTCTAGACGTTGAAGTTGAGCTATTCGACGGTGGCTTCCACGCAGTTGACTCGTCTGCAATCGCATTCGAAATCGCAGCGAAAGGCGCATTCCGTCAATCTATGCCAAAAGCTGGCGCGCAACTTCTTGAGCCAATCATGAACGTTGACGTGTTCACTCCAGAAGATCACGTTGGTGATGTAATCGGTGACCTTAACCGTCGTCGTGGTATGATCAAAGACCAACAAGCTGGTGCTACTGGCGTACGTATTAAAGCTGACGTACCTCTATCAGAAATGTTTGGTTACATCGGTCACCTACGTACAATTACTTCTGGTCGTGGTCAATTCTCTATGGAATTCGCACACTACGCACCATGTCCAGCAAACGTTGCTGAAGAAGTAATCGCAAAAGCTAAAGAAGAGAAAGAAAACAAGTAATTGTTTTTAGAATCTAATTAGTTTTAAAGCCCCGCAAGTGAAAGCTTGCGGGGCTTTTGTTTTATGGGAATCATAGTACGAGTACGAGTACGAGTACGAGATACGAGATACGAGATACGAGATACGAGATATGATGTGGCCCCTAAAAAGTAGACACAGGGGATAATCCCCGCGAGGGAACTACGGGGAGTTGGAGCGATTTAGGGAGCGGATATTAGCGTTTTAGGTCGATATAGACTTGCTCAACTTTAGTTCGCGCCCATTCTGTTTTTCGCAGAAACTTTAAGCTCGACTTGATGCTTGGGTCTTTCTTGAAGCAGTTAATGTTAACCATGTAACTCAACTCTTCCCAACCATAGTGATCCACTAGCTCAGTCAGTAGTTTTTGCAAAGTAATGCCATGCAGTGGGTTGTTTACTTGTGTCATGATAAGTCCAATAGGTATTTTTCGTCAGTATAGCAGCTTAGTCATCGGAGTTTCCGGACCATTTCAATGAGAAATCAGTATCGACGATATTAAGCTCTTCTCTTCCTTTATTACCAAACTCACTGACTTGAGTTTCTATCCATTTAGAGAAGCGTTGAATCTTGTCGCGATGAAAGTATCCCGACGGTGCACATAAGAAGTAATTGTATTTCGGCCTTAGCGCGGTATTCCCAATTCTAACCAGCTTGCCTTCTTGCAGGTATCGATACACTAAGCTGTGTTTCACCAAAGCAACACCTTGAACAGAAAGTGCTCCCTCTAGTACAAAGTGAGAACCATCAAACTGCAATGTCGTATGACCGCCCTCAACCCCCACTTCATTGAGCCATATTGACCAATCCATATCAGGCCATCGGTCTTCAATTAGCTCCGCTTTGTGCAGGTCTTCGACACTGTATATTCCATACTTCTCCTGATAGAGCGGATGACAAACAGGGTATAGCACCTCATCCATTAACCAACGCGACTCTAGATTTGGGTAGTTACCGTGCCCGTAGCGTATACAGATATCAATACTCGAATCTTCAAAGGTAATTAGCTTGTTGGTTGGTTCAATTAGCATGGATAGGTCTG
>NZ_JCBDGU010000044.1:0-37377 GCF_059834255.1 Vibrio sp. R11-SG3-ISO9 | reverse complement strand
ATATCCCACTAAAGCATGGAGAGCTGATCGCGATAGCATCGCCAACTTGGGTACATGCTTCAAGGGCAGCCTTAATCGCAGGCATACAGCCAGATGTAATGACAAGGTCTTGAGGGTTGATATGAATTCCCAACTTTGAAAAATGAACGCTCAAAGCATCACACAATGACGGGTCGCCTTGAGTGTGAGGGTAATGATTCAGTCGGCTGCCCAGTCGCTTGCTTGATCGACGGAAGCTACGTTCGAGCTCGAGCAGCGCGGTGTCATCAATCGTCGTGCTGGATATCCCAAGTGGCCCGTTGTAAGGCGAGTGAATAGAGAAGCTTTGGTGTACTTGAGAGACTTTGCTGACAAACTGCGTCCACTCAGGCGTGTTGTGCTTTTTACTTCGCGCAGAAATATAATAGCCTGCTTGTGGGCGAGAGTGGATCCAACCCTGAGACTCCAATTCTTGATAACAGCTTACCGCGGTCGACATACTAACGGCTTGCTGTTTTGCCAGTTGTCGCAAAGAGGGCATACGACTCCCTTCGCTTAATTTCCCGTCTTCAATTTCCTGAACAAACTGACTCGCCAATGTTTTGTAAAGACTCATAGATGCCAACTGTACTTATTTTTTTGTTAAAAACTGTATCTGTACTGGAAACTGTACTTGATTGATACTCTTTTTCAAAGAAGAAGGAGGGCAGTTTATGGTTAGAAACGATTTATTTTTGGCAATCTTTGTGATGGCAATTTGGGGCTTCAACTTTTCGATGATCAAAATGGGTATCACGGAGGTTCACCCTCTATTAGCCACCGCTGCGAGGTTTACCTTGGCAGTGATTCCCGCGATTTTTTTCATTCGCAGGCCAAACGTTGCATGGCGCTATCTGTTTAGTTACGGGTTAGTTTTTGGTGTTGGTATCTGGGGCATGGCGTCGTGGTCGATTACAGCTGGCTTATCATCTGGTATGTCATCGGTCTTGCTATCGTCAAATGCGCTCATCAGTATGGCTGTAGGGGTATTTATCCATAAAGAGGCGGCATCAAAAAGGAAAGTTGTTGGTGCTATAACAGCACTCATTGCACTGATGGTCCTTGTTTCAGCAACCAACGGTAATGTTACGTTACAAGGCGGTATCTTCATCATGATAGCGGCGACTTGCTGGACCATTATGGGGATGATCGTTAAGGCGTCTAAAACCACTCAAGCCTTTGCGTTCAATGTATGGGGAATGTTATTCGCACCCATTCCATTGGTTATGTTTGCGGTGAGTATTTACGGGCCAAACATCGTGACAGAAGCATTTGAAGTGTGGGATATGAGTACGACGATTGCTGTACTGTTCCAAGCTTATCCAACAACACTGTTTGGTTACTGGGTCTGGAATCGATTATTAATTCGATACCCATTGAGCACGACCGCACCGATGACTCTGTTGGTACCTGTTTTTGCTTTGATATCTGGGTATTACATGTACGATGAAATGCTAAGTACCGCGCAAGTTGTTGCCTGTGTTCTTTTCCTCATCGGTATAGGGTTGATAGTTAAACCTGGTAAGAAGGTAATCGAAGCTGCAGGCAAACCACTCACGAACTAAACATGTGAAGCGATAGTCACGGAACTAGCTTGACGAGTAAGTCAATGTCGAGCGGCAATTGATTGAATGATATGCCACCTTAAGAGGGTGGCATTTTTCATTTTGGTGGTTGGGTTGGTGTTTAATGAGGTGAATAATGGCATTAATCTAATCATTTTGTGATTTGATTATGTAATATAAACAACTCATAATGTGATTTGATTATGGTAATTTTTCGAATCAAGGCATGGGTATGTGGATCTGGCAACAAACGAATTGGCCACAGTTTGACTGGGACAACAATATTATAGAACCAATGGTAAGGCGTACACGTCTCAACCAAGGAATCCTATTGGGAAAAATGTTTAGCCACTCTCAAGATCAAACTGAGAGCATGTTAGATACCTTGCTTGCCAATATCGTTCACTCAAGTGCCATAGAGGGAGAAAAGCTGAATGCTTTTTCGGTGCGTTCTTCATTGGCAAATAAACTGGGTTTATCAGAAGAAAGGCCATTCCCGACCACTGAACAGACGGATGGTTTGGCGGAAATCATGGTTGATGCAGTAGAAAACCTGAGCACACCGTTAACACTGGACCGGATTCTACACTGGCACGACAGACTTTTTCCTGAAGGCTACACCATGTTCAACCCGGTTATTGGCGGTCAGCTACGAGGTGACACGCCAATGCAGGTGGTTTCTGGCAGAATAGATAGGCCAATCGTTCACTTTGAAGCGCCGGGCCGCGATGTACTTGATGTTGAGTTAAACCAATTCATCCAGTGGTTCAATGATTCCAGAGAAGAGATATCGCTCGACCCTTTAATAAGAGCTGCGATCACCCATTTGTGGTTTGTGACTCTGCATCCCCTTGACGATGGAAATGGTCGAATTACCCGTCTTCTTACCGACCTCGCACTTGCACAGGCAGAGCAGCAATCGGTACGCTTTTACGCCATGTCTGTCGGCATATTGGCCAATCGTAAAAGCTATTACGATATTCTAGAACAAACTCAGAAAGGGTCTCTGGATATAACTCCGTGGCTTGTTTGGTTTTTCAATACACTGAATGAGACGTTCGATGAGGTGTTAAAAGAGATCGATCAAACGGTATTCAAGACCAACTTTTGGCGTCATGTCGATCAAACTAAGCTGGTGGAGGAACAAGTTAAAGTGCTCAATCGCATGCTTGATGGTGACTTTGCGGATGGCATCAACACATCTCAGTATCATAAAGTAGCCAAGGTGAGTAAACCAACGGCAACTCGTCACTTAGCCACACTGGTTGAGCAAGAGTGTTTAGTGAAAACGGGTGGTGGTCGAAGTACTCGCTACCAATTACCCAAATTATAGTCTCTGTTCCTTAGATCGAATTCCTACTCTTTCACATCTGCTTGGCATTAAGTGGATGTGATAACTATTCTTTTCAAGTTGTTCCTCTTCAATCGGCTAAAGGTGGCGACTACCTACCTGATCTAAAGAAAACACCTCGAGAGCTTATCTCATTAACTAACAGTTATCTTTAAGGTAATTAGAGTGGCTCTACAAGTTAACAAGAAATTGTTCGATACTAAACGCATCAAAGCAATATTGAATAGAGACTGTTATGAATCTACCAGAACTTCACCAAGCCATTACTTCAGGGAATTTCGAAGAGTTTAGCCGTTTGATCCAACAAGGAAGCGACGTTAACCAACTTGATCCTATTATGGGTAATACGCCTCTGCATATTGCAGCGCAACAGACTTCCACTAAGTGGGTAGATGCTTTGCTTGGTGCTGGCGCTTTCATCAATATTCAAACGCCAAAGCATGGGGTTACGCCTTTAATGGTGGCGGTTTGGCATCGTAAGCCTCATATCGTAGAACGTTTACTTTCCGATTCAGACGTTAATATCGAAATTGTTTCGACGTTTGGACTTAGAGCGAGAGATCTTTTGGACTTTGGTGCCAGTGAAGATGACCAATATGGAAAAGCACAAGCGCGCGAAATGAGTGAGCTGTTCTCTCAATACACTCAACGCCGTTCTGAGGTGGAACAGTCACTTCTTGCTTTCAATATTGTGAGCCAAAATGAGAGTGTAGATGAGCAAAACGTAACCAAGTTAAATGCTCTGACAGATTGGTCTTCAATCAACGGTACGTTTCCCATTACTGCGTCTGGAAATGATGAACACACCGCTGCAATGGTCGCAGCGCGAGATGGCTTAACAGGTAGCTTGAAGGTGATTATGGATAATGGTGCCGATCAAACGATTCCTGATCACTATATGAAAGCCATTCCTTTACACAAAGCCGCTTATAACGGCCATGCTGATGTTATTGAGCTGCTATCAAACTATGCGGGTTTTGAGGAAACATTGAATGCACAAGGGCCAAACAACGGCTATACCCCTTTGCATGATGCGGTTTGGCATGGTCACGTGGCTGCAGCAAAAGCCTTGATTGACGCCGGAGCAATGACAGATCTAGTGGGCTTCGACGGTAAGACACCTTTAATGCTTGCACAAGAATATCGCTATAGTGAAATTGTGAAACTATTGGAGAACAAATAATGAACGTACTTGTTGTTTACTGGCACCCAGAGCCGCAAAGCTTTAACGGCGCTATGTTTCGCCGTTCGGTAGAAGCCCTAGAGTCGGCTGGACATAAAGTAAAAACATCGGACTTACACGCGATGAACTTCGATCCAGTATCTGGACGCCATAACTTCAATAGTGAAATGGATACTGAGTTTTTTAAACAACAACTCGAAGAGGTGAACGCGTCAGAGAATCAAAGCTTTTCACCATGCATAGAACAAGAGATACAAAAACTAGAGTGGTGCGATTTGGTCATCTTCCAATTTCCACTCTGGTGGTTCGGTATGCCTGCAGCGCTTAAAGGTTGGGTGGATCGTGTATTTGCGATGGGCAGAGTGTATGGCGGGGGCCGATTTTACGAGAACGGTGTCTTCAAAGGAAAGAAAGCCATGGTGAGTGTGACCATGGGCGGGCCAGAAGAGCTTTACGAGAAAGACGGCTGGAATGGTGACTTAGACGCGATTTTAAGACCAATACATCGTGGCGTGTTCGAATTTACAGGGTTTTCGGTTCTCGCTCCACAGAAAGTATTTGGGCCTGCACGTAAAACACAACAAGAGCGTATTGAAGTACTAGAAAGCTATGCTCAGCGTTTACAAACGATCTTCGATGAAGCTGCAATTGAAGTCGGGCATTACTAACGGCGAACCGTTCTGCCGTTAAATTGATAACTTGGTGAGGTTTATGATGACAGTTCAACAAAAAGCGAGTGAGATTTTGAAATCATGGGGCGTAAGTGATAGTCAAATCACTCGTTTTCTAGAGAACCAAACATCGCATCAGCAAAGTGAACATGTAGTGGCGATCGATGAATGTTTAGAGCTACTTTATCGAGAACCCAAACAGCGACTCAGCTTTTTGACCACTGCCAGTAAGAGTGTATTTTTTGAGGGGAGAAACCCCTTAGATGTGATTCTCTCAGGAGAGACAGAGCAAGTTGCAGAGGCACATCGCATCATCAGAAGCATGCTCTGTATATAAGAGGTTGCGATTTTCTGGACCTTTCTCTCTATCTAAAAATAAAAAAGAGCCGCACTGCGGCTCTTTTAGGTTTTTTAATTAGCAACTTATTACTAACGATTTAGCGGAAGAATATCGAACTTCATGTCGAATTTATCTAGAGAACTCGCTAAGTCTTGTAGGTTTTTCGCATTACCACGTAGGCCAGCCTGACCACTCTCAAATAATGCTTCAAGTGTCGTCTCGCCAGTAATCACTTTGGTTAAATCGGCTTTGTGAATAATGATCTCTGTATCCAATGTTGGGATAGAACTCTCTAAACCTAACTCAGTCACAGGTAGGTGAGAGAAGGTAGCATTAGAGACTTCGATGTAATGGAGCTCTTCAATATCAGGGTGATAAATCCCCATGTTAAAGTTCAAGCCTGCCGTCTCAGCCTTTGGCCCATTTAGCTGCACACCTACCAAGTCCAAGAAGTTCGTTGTCGGTGTGTTTGCGATAACGTCCTCAGAGGCTGTCTTTAAAGACTCTCCGATCTCGTTAGTACGAAGCTCCACTGCGCCTTGCAAGTACGAGTTACGCCATGCCATCGTTTCAGACTGATAGCCTTGTTGTTCAAATGTGTCCGCTAATAATTCACGGTATTCGATATTAGTTGGCTCGCACAGTACTAAGTCATTCAATAGCTGACCAGCTTCCTGATAATTACCTGAATCAAAGTGAGCTTTAGCTGACTTATAGAAATTATCTGCCCCACCAGCGTTCACGTAAGTACAAGATTTGTCGACTGACTTAAGTGGGTTGATGTTAACAGGGTTCAGGTCTAGGTAACCTAAGTACAAGTTTACAATCGCTCGAGCATTGTGGCTGTACGAACCATGATAGCCACGTGATGCCCAGTTTTGTTTCTGTGACTCTGGCACAATCTCTTCAATTGAACGACCAACATCGCCAATTTTCACACCATGGTTGGCTAGGCGCACCGAGTTGTTGTGCAGCCAGCTATAGTTATCACGTTGCATCTCCATGTAGTGGCCGATTTCATTCTCTTCGGTTTCTGGGTTGTTCCAAACCGGAGCGGAATGGGCGGAATGGATGTTATCCACAAGACCAGAGTCCACGAAACGCATCTTAAGTTCAGTTAGGTACTTAGACCAAGCCAACGAGTCACGTACTTTTGCGCCACGGAATGTGTAAATGTTGTGCTGTCCATCGTAAGTGAGTTCAGCGGTATTCAATGAACGGTACGCGGGTACGTAGTTTACGATTTCAACTGGCGCTTCAGCACCAGGCATATTGATAAAGTGAACCTCTAAGCCATCGATAACACGCGTTTCTTCGCGTTCAACAATTTCTGTTGTTGGTGTTACTAACGTTACCGCTCCCTTACCAAAACCCATACCCAGTGCGTTGTCTACAATACCTGTGGCGTCATTTTCTAAAGACTGGCCGTATTGATATTGTGCGCGACGTGACATCGCGTTACCCGCCATGATATTTTCGTCCGCCATCTCTTTGATGAAGTCGCCAGGGACAATAACTGGGGCACCTTCTACAAAGTCGCCCGTGTTAATGATGCCTCTTGAACCACCAAAGTGGTCGGCGTGAGTGTGTGAATAGATCATACCGGTGATCTTATGCTCGCCGTTCACCGCTGGTAGGTGTTGTTTCGCGAAGTTCCACGCTGCTTCTGCGACTTCATCATGCAGCAGTGGATCGTGGATAAGGTACCCGTTGTCAGTGCGGTAGATTGTCATGTTTGAGAGGTCGGCACCGCGAATTTGATAGACACCATCCGTAACTTGATAAAGGCCGCCTGAGGCATAGTTCATTTGACCTTGGCGCCAGATAGAGGGGTTAACGGTATCCGGTCGGTCTTCACGAATGCTATCTACGTTCATGTGAGACATGCGATTACGCAGCTCACCTACACGATGGTCACCAAACGCTGCGATGAGTCCTCGCTCTGAACGCTCAAATGCTGAGGTATCTTGCCAAGGCAGTGTTTCAGCCAGTGCATTGTTAGCTGCAATGGTATGTTCCGTTGCAGGTTTACCCTTGTATGTCTCGATTGATTCATATTCGTTGTCGGCCGTCGCGCTAAAAGAAACGATGATAGCTAGGGATAGTACAGAACGGTTTAGAGTCGTTTTCATAGAGAACCTCGTGTTGTCTCTCAAGTTGGTATGAGACAAATTTAGAGGATTGACACATAAGAATACATAAACGAATATGAATTCCAAACATCACGATTTGTTATGTAATGAACTATGCTAGAGAAATTCGATTTAAACCTACTTAGAGTGTTTTCCGCTGTTTATCGCCATCAATCGATCACACTCGCTGCTGACGAAATGGGGATGACTCAACCTGGTGTTAGCGGTTTGCTCAAGCGATTGCAACAACAAGTAGGCTGTCAGCTTTTCATTCGCTCTGGTAGAGGGATAGCACCAACAAGGCAAGCCCAAGAGCTGATTCGTCAAGTCGAGCCAGCGTTGATACAAATTAATAATGCGCTGGAAAACTTGGAAGAGTTTAGTACCGAGACGCCTCATAAATTTGTGGTGTATACATCGGAACCAGTGATGCTAAGACTAATGACGAAAATTGAAGCCGATAATCAGTTGGGTAACGTTACGATTGAGCTTCATCCTACGCGCTCTAATGAAGAACAATTGATGGATGACCTCAATCAGAGGCAGGCTGATCTCGCAATTGAGTTCTCAAACCACACATCCAGCTCATTCTTTACAGAGCCGTTATTCGATGACGAAATGTGCATTATTGCGAGAAAAGGTCATCCGAGGATCACAGGTTCAATATCCCAAGATGAATTCTATCGTGAGAAGCATATAACGCTTAAGTTGCGTCGAGAGCAGGCGTATTTGGCGGACTATTTCACCGAAGTCAGCCTGAAAGAGAGAAAGGTTGCTGCTGAATGCACATCCCTTATTTGGCAAATGTCGATGGTATCGAGTAGCGATTGTATTGCTTCAATGACAAGCAGTTTGGCCAATGAACTTGCTGATAAGCTAGAACTGCAAATAATACCGATGCCATTCTCGACATTCCCGATTAAATACCAACTCTTCGTCCATAATCGAGATAAGAAGAGCCCCTCAAATATTTGGCTTAGAGAAAAACTGAAATCTTATTTGATTGAAGGTTAGGTGATAAAAAGCCGGCTGTTTGTGTTCTCGAGTTCAAGATGTCTCCGGAGTCTGTGCTATCGAAGAGCAATATAATAAATACCCTAGTTAACCCCTAACTTAAATATGCACTTCTAAAGGTATATGCTCAACATTATTGTTATGTTATAACGTAACGATAATGTTGAGGGTTTGATTCTTTGGGTGGAAACTTGGATATACCTGTCTTGTCGGTTAGAAGGCTGTTTGCCAATGGTAAGGCTAATTGGAGAGCTGTCTCAGATGTATCTTTCCGCGTCGCTGAAGGAGAATGTGTTGCCGTTATCGGGCCAAATGGCAGTGGAAAATCGAGTTTACTAAAAGCGATTACTGGAGAATACAAAACAATAGATGGGCAGTTGTTCCTGTCTGGTAAGTGTATGAAGAGTATCGATAAACAACAACTTGCAAAGAGGGTTGCGGTTGTCACTCAACACGAGCATGTCGATCCACGTTTAAGCATCTTCGAATATGTTTGGCTCGGGCGCACTCCTCATACCTTTTGTTGCAGTAAGAAAGAGCACGAAAGAGCTGTTAATCAAGCAATAGAAGACGTCGGGCTTTCTGATAAAAGTGAACGATACTTTGGTGATCTATCTGGTGGAGAGCAACAGCGTGCCAGTATAGCTCGCGCCTTCGCTCAAGAACCTAGACTATTACTTTTAGATGAGCCGACCAACCACTTAGATCCTCTTGCTCGCTTAGAGCTACTCAGTCTAATCAAACGACGTGGTATAGCGTGTGTCGCTGTTTTGCATGATCTGCCTTTGGTCACCCCCTTCGCAGACAAAGTACTCCTCATGTCTGACCAAAAAATGGTGACGTTCGAAACGCCTGACATCGTAATGAGAGACCATTTTATGACACCAGTTTTTGGCCTGCGCGTAATCTCATTCAAACATCCCCATATGAGTAGCATGATTCATCATTTTGAAGCTGCCCATCACCATCCTGACTTTCCAATAATAGGAGTTGCCCAATGAAGTGGCCTTTAATTTCCGGTATGTTACTTAGCCTACCATTCACCTTTGCAGCCAATGCAGCCAATGCAGCCAATGCAGCCAATACTGTATATCCGGTTACCGTAGACAGTTGTGGTAGCCCACTCACCATTGAAAAGCGTCCAAGCCGTGCAGTTGTGCACGATATCAACATGGCGGAAATGGCTTTTGCACTAGATTTACAGCCAAGCATGATTGGCGTAACCGGTATCACTGGCTGGTACAAAATGTCGAATTCTTTTGAGAAAGAGTTGGGTGAGATACCAGAACTGGCACCGAAATATCCATCGTTAGAGACATTGATCGCAGCTGATACGGACTTCTTTTTCGCTGGTTGGAATTATGGGATGAAAGTAGGGGGCGAAGTCACCCCTCAGACCCTCAAGCCGTATAACGTAGATACTTTGGTGCTCTCTGAAAGTTGTATTCACACGCAGGGTGATCAGCAAGCAGCGACTATGGATCTTCTTTATGACGATGTGAAAAAGCTTGGTGTTATTTTTGATAAACAGGATAAAGCTGAAGCGTTAGTCAAAAGCTGGAAACAGCGCGTTGCAGCGGTGACAGAGAAGCAAACCACCTCTGAGGCAGACGCACCAAAGGTGTTTTTGTTCGACTCAGGTGAAGATAAACCTTTCACTGCAGGTAAATATGCAATGCCAAATGCCATGATCGAGGCTGCTGGTGGACATAATATTACGGATAACATTGAAGCAAGTTGGGCTAGAACTTCATGGGAGAATGTGGCTCGTGAAAACCCAGATGTCATCATTCTTTTAGACTACCAAACCGCGAGTGGGGCGGATTCATTGCAACGTTTCCTTGAAGCGCACCCTCTTATGAAACACACCAATGCGGTGACGTCGAGCCGTTACGTAAAGCTTCGCTATGAGCAGCTAACTCCAGGGCCTGCCAACATCGATGCGATTGAGAAACTGGCTGTAGCATTTGACGCACAATAATTGCCAAGGCTGTTTTTCCATTGACTTTACATAGTAGATATCGAGTAGCTTGGGTGTTAGGTATCGCATCCATGCTGCTCGCTTTTGTGATGAGCTTACAGTTTGGCTCTGTTCCATTAACCTTTAAAGAAGTCATGGTTGGACTTAGCTCGTTTAGCAAGGCTGAGCCAGACATGACAAGCCGTATCTTGTTTGATTTAAGGTTACCTAGAGCTCTGTTAGCGGTGATTGCCGGGGCAGGGTTAGCAATGGTAGGTGCATTGCTTCAGACATCTACGCGCAATGATCTCGCCGATCCATTCCTATTTGGACTCTCTTCCGGAGCGTCTGTTGGCGCCGTATTGGTCATTACTCAGTTAGGAGACGCTTTAGGGGTTTGGTCCTTGCCATTAGCAGCATTTTCAGGAGGGATTGTTTCTGCAGGTGCGGTTCTTATTCTGTTTTCGATGCAAAGGAAAAAGGGTAACGACAATCTGATCTTGTGTGGCCTTGCCATCTCATTTTTATTTGGTGCGATAACAAGCTTTCTTATTTACTCTGGCGATCAGCGAGCCGCGAGTTCTATTCTATTTTGGACAATGGGTGGTTTAGGACTCGCTCGTTGGGATAATCTCATATTCGCGCTACTAGGTGTGTTCCTATTAATTGTGCTTATCTTCAAGCGTTACCGTGAATTAGATACTTTACTCGTGAGTGAACAGACGACAAGCTCTCTTGGCGTAAATGTTCATCGTCTACAAAGCGAAATATTCCTTTGTTGCGCGTTCTGTACTGCCTCGATCGTGTCATTGACGGGTGTCGTTGGTTTTATTGGTCTTATGGTTCCTCACTTGGTAAGGCCGTTTTCTGGAGTGACTCATAAACGCGCATTACCTCTAATCGCATTATGGGGCGCCGTCCTTCTGTTGTTCGGAGATTTAGTCAGCCGAACGGTACTAGCACCACAAGAACTGCCCGTTGGTATTGTAACTGCTGCATTGGGTGGGCTGTTTGTGCTCTATCTTGTATGGCGAAAATAATAGCGAGGTCTTCAATATTTAGCGTTTTCGTTTTCTTCGCTAGTGGTTATGTAACAATAGTTTAGGTATGGTGGTGGCTGATGTATATCGCTTATTGATATGTACTAGAGCGCTGAAATAAAAGAAGGACATAATGAAATATTTAACACTGATATCCGTAATGATTTTCAGTGGTTTTTCGCATGCAAATTTGGTGAAAACCACTCCTGGTAAGTATTTCGATTATTACCATATGAAGTACGAGCTGGTTGCAGGAGAGTACCAACTGGATGAACGTTATGGATTTAATGCTGGTGGACAGTTTTCAGTTTTGATTCCTAAAGAAAAGTTTCCAATTCCAGCGCCAAACTGCAATAAAAATATAATTGTACGAATGCCTTACTCAGAAAATGAAGACAAAAAAAGACAGTTATATGAAGACCTTAAATCGTCTCGCACCACTACAGTTGTTCTAGAGTTAAATCCTTACGTGCGTGTTCTATCTAAAGAAAAAGAACAGTTTGAGTTGATGTATTGTAATGTATTTTTTCGACACAAGAATGGTGATTACTACGACTCGCTCTGATCTGAGGATGGTTTCAATAACCTAATGTTTGTCACCATCCTTCTCTCGTATTTTATGGTCTCTGAGTCTTGAAATTACGACTCCTCTTATATGGAAGCCTATTCGCTGAGTAAGTGGTACTAGTTATGATTTAAATGGAGGTTTAAATGTCTTCTGTACCAAGAAATAAGGATGAATTAGAGCTAGCTATAACTTCAATATTTCCGAAGCTCATGGCTGAGTATCGGTCTATTCCGGAAAACAAAGCGCGCCAATTGGGTGTAGAAGGAAACGTGAAGGGTACGGTCATTAGCGTTTCTGACACGGTGGCTTACTTGATCGGTTGGGGCAAACTCGTCCTTAAATGGTATCGCCTAAAGTCCCAAGATCAACACGTTGATTTCCCCGAAACAGGTTACAAATGGAACCAGTTGGGTCCACTCGCAGAGAGCTTTCACGAAGAGTATCGTGACTGGAAATACAATGATTTACTCGCAGAACTTGAGTCTACAGTGAGCGAGATACTTTTACTCGTTGCAAGTTTAAGTGACCAAGATTTATATGGCGTTGCATGGTATGAGCAGTGGACTTTGGGGCGTATGATTCAGTTTAATACGTCGTCACCAATGAAAAATATGCGCACAAAAGTTCGGCGTTTCAATCGAGAGTTCACATAGAAAATCATTTAATAGGTCTGCAAGTTTCTTGTATGTGACTAAGGTGTTGTTTACTCACGCTTAAAAATAGGTCGGACGATGAAAAGAATCAATGTAATAGGCACTAGTGGAAGTGGAAAGAGTACTTTCAGCCGTAAGCTTGCGGGTGAGCTAAAGTGCCCTTATTTGGAGATGGATGAGATCTTCTGGAAACCCAATTGGCAAGAGCCTTCAGATGAAGAGTTTTTTGAGAACTTGATTGAGAAGTTAAGTGGCGAATGTTGGGTTCTAGATGGTAACTACACTCGAACGTCTGAAATCAAATGGAGTAGAGCCGATACCATCATTTGGGTTGATTACTCTTTTCAAAGAACAGTATTCCAAGCCGTGAAAAGGGCTTTGACCCGCATTATGACTAAACAGGAATTATGGGGCAAAACGGGTAATGTTGAATCGTTTAGAAAATCTTTCCTCAGCAAGGACTCAATCATTCTTTGGACACTGAAAACGTACAAGAAAAATCGAGTTCGCTACACCGAATTGTTCAATGACCCGAAGTACAGTCATATCGAGTTTATTAGGATAACAAGTCCTCAAAATGCCGATACGTTTATAAACAAGTTGCGTGTACAACAAGAGCTGCAACGACAATAGACGGGTCAGTACGGCTTATCCCCCAGAAGGCCTTTAGTTGTTCAAAAGGAAAAATTACATGGAAGTGATCATTGGAACGTCTCCTGAGATTATCGAACAAGCTCAGGCTATACGATTTCAGGTGTTTAGTGTTGAGCAGAGTATTCCGAATGAACTGGATTTCGATGGTCTAGACACTACTTCAGTTCATGCCCTCGTTATGGACGCCAATCAAGCGATAGCGACAGCACGACTACTAATTAAACCAGATGGTTCGTCAGTTATGGCGCGAGTTGCCGTATTAAAAGCATACCGTGGTCAGGGTATCGCGTCAGAAGTTGTGAAAGTGTTGGTTAACTACGCTGAACAGCAAAGCGTTGAGTCAATTGAAATTCATGCGCATAGCTATCTGCGAAACTATTATGAAAAATTTGGCTTTAACTTCGTACAGGAAGTAGAGGTTGTCGGTGAACATCAACTAATAGAAATGCGCCATCAACTTACCCGCATGTTTAAAACAAGTTAGGAGTGTTTCTAAGCACTTCGAATCATATAATCGCTTCTTGGAGAACGTATGAAGTTTTACAAAGCAGAGAAATATCAGCCCGCGTGCAAGGATATTTTTTGTAAGTATGTACGTGAAATAGCAGCTTTACTTCCAGATGCTGTGATAGAACATGTTGGAGCATCTTCAATTCCTAATGCTGTATCTAAGGGTGATCTTGACATATTGGTTGGTGTTGACGGTAGCGAATTGGAGAGAGCGGTAAAACTACTTTCCAACCTAGGCTTTAAAGAAAAAACCGATACGTTGAGAACACCAGAGTTGTGCATGCTTGAAAGTTATTCAGGTGAGGATGTTGCTTTTCAAGTCGTCGCACATGGACCTGAGTTTGAGATGTTTGTGAGCTTTAGAAACCAACTTCGTCAAAACCCTGAGTTGGTTCACCAGTATAATGAACTAAAAATGTCTTGTGAGGGGTGGTCTCATGATGACTATCGCCGCAAAAAATCAGCATTTGTAGAATGCGTACTCGGGCAAAAAAGTAATTTGATCTGATTCGCAAGGCTTACTATTTCTCCCTTTTGATCGCGCGAAATGCTTCGAGTCGATGTTAACGTGTATTCCATGACGCGGGCTGTATTGGGCTGATGGAGTGAGTTCCAGTCCAATAGTTAGTTTAAGGTGGAAAAGTGAATATTGTTCTTGTTATAGCTACCGTTGTTTTGGCTAAGTTTATCGGTTCTCAGTTCGGGTTTAGTTATCAACTGTTCTCTGACCCGTTCAGTTTCAAGTATGCCATTATCGATTTAAGCTTGTTTATTGTGGCAGGAACGATGGTTAGCTTCTTTTATAATCAAGCAAAGCGCCTTTTTAATATCTAAAGCTGGAACTTCGTTTCTTTACAGCGTTGTTCGAGACCTAAATTAGCTTTCTGTTCAAGGATGAGATATGGAAATTCCTCAAAACTCTGCGTTGTTTAGCTATGCGAAAGGCTCATATTTCGCAGATAGCTTTTCTTGTGAAGTACCCAACAAGGGCCAAACTGCCCTCGATGTTTACCTTGAAATAGCGAAACAAACACCCGCTTGGATTTCCTTCTTGATGGCCATGAGAAATAGGGTCGTGTCGATGTTTGGATTAAAGCACTTAGGTCGGCTACAAGATGCAGCAATGGATATAGAGCCAGATAACCTTAAGGTTGGCGATCGCCTTGGTATTTTTACTTTGGTAAGCAATACAGACAGTGAGATCGTGCTGGAAGATCGTGACAAGCATCTGGACGTGAGAGTGTCATTTTTGTTGGATCCTCAAAGGGAGAAAGTGACCGTTCATGCAACGACAGTAGTACACGTACACAACTGGTGGGGTAAAGCGTACATGTTCTTCGTGGCTCCAGTGCATAAGATCATTGTCCCTAGCTCCCTGAAAACGCTAGAGCAGACATAACAATCGAGGCTCATGTTCATTACCAGATATTGACTGCAACTCTATTCAAAATCGCTTCAATCCCGACCATCATTATCTCTGGGTGGTGTTGTACAAAAGATGCTACATAGCCCGATGGATAGTCTTTTCTAAACAGAAACCATTTTCTATTAATCCGATAAACTAATTGATTCGTATAAATCAGCTAGTCTTTCGTACAATCTAAACTATGTGCTCCATACTTTGCATATTGAGGCCATAATTAAGTTTATTCGAGTGACAGATTTGATGCTCTGCCGACTCGATAAACGTGGCCTGCGTAGGATTAGGTTGGTTTTGATTCATAGTGGAATTGCGGAATATAGACATGGAAAAGAGAACGCATCGTCGCATCTCATTGAGAGTTGTTTTGGGCCTAATGTTCGTATTTTGCGCTTTTACGACGGCAGGCGTCGCTATTTCTCTACAATACTACTTCGCCAGTCAGACAGAACTGAAACACACTTTAACGCGTTATCAGACGATTGCGTCCGGTATCTCCGATTATTTTTCAAACCTTCAAAATGTCGCTGAGAACGTGGCGCGAAGCGGTGGTCAACTTGTTACGCTCATTGGCACAGACGTTCCTACGGAGAACATTGCGCTGCCCTTATCCAAGTTGTTACTAAGAGATCCAAGCCTTCATAGCATTTTCGTTGCTCAATCGAATAACGACTTTCTGCAAATTATTCATTTGGAGTCATCTGACATAAGAGAAAGAGTGGGCGCCAGCGAGAATGACAAGTGGTTGGTCATTGTTCATCAAGGTGAGGGCAAAGAGCGCACTAAAACATCCACTTTTTACGACCAATCATTTAAACCTAGCCAAAGTGAAAAAGAGTACAGCAACTTTCTTCCTACGCAGCGTAGCTGGTATAAAAATGCGAATTCAGAGCGGATCTATAATACCTCCCCATACCTTTTCAACACATTAAAACTTACCGGTGAGACCTTTTCGTTCAAGGTCAGTGGTAGCGATATTGTTGTCGGTGTCGATGTTTTATTGTCTTCCTTGGAATCTCGTTTAACCAATCGTTTTGTCGAAAACAAAAAGCAACCACAAGCACAGGCTTTTGTTTTTAGGAGTGATGGCCGTCTTATCGCAACGAATCATGCGTTCGAAATTGATGACAGTATCCCGCTTGTAAGTCCTATCCTACTTTCTGAAGAGCAACAGCGCTTGGTAGAAAGAACGCCAGAGCTAAAAGTATCGAATCAGCATGACTGGGCACCGTTGGACTATACAGTAGGAGGGCGCCCAAATGGTTTTGCTATCGATCTGTTTAGAGTAATTTCAGAGATGACAGGGTTGAAATTTAAGTTTGTAAATGACGGCTCTTGGGATGATCTGGTTACTGATTTTGACGTAGGAAATATTGATATTCTCCACTCACTATCAGATCCCACCAACTTTGACCAAACCAGTGTGGTTGGTGACTCATTGTACCGAGTTAACTTTGCACTTTTGATGAACAGCGATAACGACGAACTTCAGACGTTTGAAGATATTACTGATAAGCGAATTGGGATACTGAGAGGTTGGAGTATTCAAGACAATATCGAGCAGGTGCATCCGAATTTACGCTTCACTTCATACTCTTCGTTACACACGGCCATTGACGATCTCCAACAGGGAAGGATCGATGCGGTGTTGGACCTCAAGCAGGTATTGCTTTCTAAAATTCGTGAGAAGTTTCGCGAGAACCTAAAAGTGATACCTATCGAATCTCCAGTCCTGTCACGGGAAATCTACTTTGCGGTAAGAGATGAGTATCGCGATGTGGTTGATATCATCAATCTCGCTATTGCTTCATTCAGTGACGAACACAGACAAGAGCTCAAAGATAAATGGTTCTCTTCAAAAGCTGTTCAGTCCACCCACACGTTCTTGCCTTATCCTGAGCTTCTCGATTTAACGAGCACTTTGTCACAGCGAGGAACGGTAGAGCTTGTAACGATCAACGGCATTGAAAAGTATCTCTATACCTCGGAGCTAACCTACAAAGATGAGCGTTATTTTGCTGTGCTCGTTCCTAAATCTTACATCATGGCCGGCGTTCGAGAGACAACTTGGTATTCCGTGGGTGGCTCATTTTTTGTGCTGCTGCTGCTGATTCCACTAGCGTGGGCGATGGCAGCACCGATTGCCAACCCAATTAATCTACTTCGCCAACAAGTTAGGTTCGTTCGCAATCGTCAATACGATAAGGTGCAACGGGTTCATAGTCGTATTGAAGAGATCCACCAATTAGGTTTATCGGTAACGCGAGGTAGTAACTCGTTGAAACACTTTGAAGAGCAACAGAACTTGTTCTTCGAATCGATGATCCAGTTGATCGCACGGGCGATCGATGAAAAATCTCCGTATACAGCAGGTCACTGTAACCGCGTACCTGAGATAGCCTTAATGTTAAGTGAAGCGGCTGAGAAATCGACTCACGGCTCGTTCGCCAATTTTAAGTTTGAAAACGATGAAGAAAGACGTGAGTTTCGAATTGCTGCTTGGTTACATGATTGCGGCAAGATAGCAACGCCGGAGTATGTGGTCGATAAGGGGAGTAAGCTTGAAACAAACTACAACCGTATTCATGAAGTACGGATGCGCTTTGAAGTGCTGTGGAGAGATGCGCAGATCGAATACCTTTTATCACGCCTAGACCAAGAGATCGATTTAGAACATGTATTACATTCTGACTTACAAGAGCTTCGTGAAAAGTTTGCTTTTGTGGCCAATGCGAATGTTGGTAAAGAGTTTATGTCTGACGAAGACGTAGAGCGCATCCAACAACTTGCTGAAACTGAATGGACTCGCTATTTCGATTCAGGGCTTGGATTGTCGCCACTTGAAGAGACTAGATATCAACCTCAACCAACGCCAGCTAAAGAAAAACTGCTCACGGATCGTTTGGAGCATGTGATTGAGAGAGACCACCCATTTGTGAATCTAGCAGAGTATGGCATCAACATGAAGGTTCCTGAAAAGCTCTATAACCATGGTGAGTTATACAACCTTTCGATTAGACGCGGGACATTGACCAACGAAGAGCGTTTTAAAATCAATGAGCATATGATCAGTGGCATCAAAATGCTCGAGAGTATCCCATTCCCACCTGAATTGGCGCGTGTTGCGCGCTATGCGACGACCCACCATGAGACTTTAAAGGGGACTGGCTATCCACGCGGTTTGGATGAAAGTGAACTATCGATTCCAGAAAGAATACTGGTTGTGGCTGATATCTTCGAGGCGTTGACCGCCTCAGATAGACCATACAAAAAAGCCAAACCATTGAGTGAAGCGATCAGCATCCTTTCTAAAATGGCGGAGAATGAACATATCGATAAAGAGATTTTTCACCTACTGTTAACCAGTGGTGTTTATCGCAACTATGCAGAGCGGTATTTATCGTCAGAGTTAATGGACGTCGACGATATTCAACAGTTTCTAGACTGAGCAAAAAATAACGGCTGGAATTGCCGTTGAATCCTTAACGAAAAAAAGGCAGCCCCAAATAGCACGGGCTGCCTTTCTAATCACTCAAAATAAAGGATTAGACAGTGGATTCGTTAATCGGCTCTAGTGCAACTTGCTCTGTGTTATCACTCTGCTCTTTAGGTGTACGTTTAGCCAATACGTAGTAGAACAGTGGCGTAAGTAACAGACCGAAGATAGTTACACCAATCATGCCGGAGAACACAGCGATACCCATTGCTTGTCTCATCTCGGCACCTGCACCGGTAGAGAACACCATCGGAACTACACCCATAATGAAAGCAATCGACGTCATCAAGATTGGGCGAAGACGTAAGCGTGATGCTTCAAGCACTGCTTCCATTACAGTACGACCTTTGTCTTGCAACTCTTTGGCGAATTCTACGATTAGGATGGCGTTTTTAGTTGCCAAGCCAACCAGTACGATTAGACCAATTTGAGTGAAAATATTGTTGTCGCTACCCCATAGAATCACGCCGCTGATCGCCGATAGAAGCGTCATAGGAATGATTAAGATGATTGCCATCGGAAGACGTACACTTTCGTATTGCGCAGCAAGTACTAGGAACACCAACAAGATAACCAATGGGTAGATCAACATAGCTGTATCACCGGCCAATTTCTGTTGGTAGGTCAGTTCTGTCCATTCGTAAGTCATGCCAATCGGTAGTGTTTCTGCAAGGATCTGCTCAATCGCCGCTTGCGCTTCACCTGAGCTGAAACCTGGCATAGGGCTACCATTGATTTCTGCTGTGGTGTAAGCGTTGTAGTGCATCACACGATCAGGACCAGCACTGTAATTCACATCAACAAACGCGCCCAGAGGAATCATTTCACCGTTCGCATTTCGAACTTCTAGCTGTCGAATCTGCTCTGGTGTTTGGCGGAACTCTTCATCGGCCTGAACGTTTACTTGGTATGTGCGACCAAAGCGGTTGATATCATTGACGTACGTGCTCCCCATGTAGGATTGCAGAGTAGAGAAAACATCGTCTAATGATAGGTCTTGCTTGAGTGCTTTTGTACGGTCAACATCTAGGTCTAACTGCGGAACATTCACTTGATAGCTCGAGAACACACCAGTTAGCGCTGGGTGAGCCCATGCTTTCATGATGACTTGTTGAGTGACACCGTATAGTGCTTCGTAGCCGTGGTTCGCTCGATCTTGGATCTGCAAACGGAAACCGCCAATCGTACCCAGACCTTGAACCGGTGGTGGTGGGAAGATTGCGATGAATGCATCAGGGATAGAAGCAAATTTTTGGTTCAGCTGACCTGCAATCGCATTTGCACTTAGACTCGGATCTTGACGTTCGTCGAAATCAGCTAACGGAGTGAACACAATGCCGCTATTCGGACTATTGGTGAACCCGTTGATACTCAGACCTGGGAAGGCCACTGAGTGTTCAACTCCTGGTTGCGCCAAAGCAATCTCAGACATCTCACGAATCACCGCATCGGTACGCTCAAGTGAAGCCGCGTCTGGCAGTTGCGCGAATGCAACCAAGTACTGCTTATCTTGACCCGGCACATAACCCGTAGGAGTCTGATCGAATTGGTAAGCCGTTAAGCCAAGCAGGCCAACGTACATCACACCAATCAGTGCGCCAAGTCGAATGCTCTTCTTTACCGCGTAACCGTAAGCGACAGAACCTTTGTTAAATAGCTTATTGAATGGGGTAAATACGAAGCGCCCAAATAAACCATCCATAGCACGGGTTAGCCAATCTTTCGGTTGGTCGTGACCACGTAACAACAGAGCAGAAAGAGCAGGGCTCAAAGTCAGCGAGTTGATTGCCGAAATAAATGTCGAGATAGTAATGGTCAAAGCAAACTGTTTATAGAATTGACCCGTTAAGCCAGACATAAACGCAGTCGGGATGAATACCGCAGCGAGCACCAACGTAGTTGCAACAATTGGGCCTGTAACTTCTCGCATCGCTTTTTCTGTCGCCGCGATTGGAGCAAGACCTTCTTCGATGTTTCGCTCAACGTTTTCGACCACCACGATCGCATCATCAACAACGATACCGATAGCAAGTACCAGACCAAATAGTGACAGAGCATTTAAAGAAAAGCCCATTAAGTACATGAAAGCGAATGTACCGACTAGTGAAACTGGAACCGCAACTAATGGGATGATCGATGCGCGCCAAGTTTGCAAGAACAGAACAACAACTAGTACAACAAGTAATACCGCTTCAAGCAGTGTTTGCACGACCGCTTCAATAGAACCACGAACAAATACCGTTGGGTCGTAAACAATCTCGTAGCTCACACCTTGAGGGAAGCTAGCTGACAGCTCTTCCATTTTCGCTCTTACGTCATCAGAGATCTGAATCGCGTTTGAGCCAGAAGCTTGGAAGATTGGAATGGCAACGGCGTCTTGGTTATCAAGTAGTGAACGAAGTGAGTAGGTTTCGGCACCTAATTCAATACGAGCGACATCTTTCAAACGGTTGATCTGACCATCTTCACCAACCTTGATGATGATGTTCTCGAACTCTTCAACTTCGCTTAAACGTCCTTTGACATTAATAAGCAACTGGAAGTCTGACGAGCCGCTTGGCTGAGCACCAAGGCTACCTGCTGCAGCTTGTTGGTTCTGTTCGCGAATCGCAGAAATGACTTCACTAGGGTTGAGGTCTAGGCTTGCGACCTTGTTTGGATCAAGCCAAATACGCATGCTGTATTCGCCACCACCAAACAGGCGAACGGCGCCCACACCTTCGATTCGGGCAAGTTCATCCTTAACATTAAGCGCTGCATAGTTCGCAAGATAAAGTAAATCATAGCGCTCATCAGGCGACACCAAGTGAACGACCATGGTTAAATCTGGTGATGACTTTTCCGTCACAACACCAAGTCGCTGAACAGTTTCAGGCAAACGAGGTAGGGCACGATCAACACGGCTTTGAACTAGGGTTTGCGCTTTGTCGACGTCGGCACCAATGGCGAAGGTGACGGTTAACGTCATCACACCATCTGAAGTCGCTTGGGAAGACATATAAAGCATGTCTTCTACGCCATTAATCTCTTCTTCGAGTGGAGACGCGACGGTATCCGCAATCACTTTCGGGTTCGCACCCGGGTAAGTCGCTGTTACAACGACAGTCGGAGGAACAACCTCAGGGTATTCAGTGATTGGCAGTTGCCATACAGACAATGCACCACCGATGAATATGAGTATCGACAGCACGGATGCAAAGATCGGCCGACGAATAAAGAACTGGGAAAACATTGCAACGGTTCCTTTATTGCTTCACTTGCAGAGTCAGTAGCTCACTGCGCTGCTGGTCTCGTAATGCTTGTTGCTGGCGAATATTGGCAAGGGTGTTTTCATCAGCCATTGCAACTTCATCAGGTGTAACAGGCATGTTGGCACGAACGCGTTGTAAGCCATTAACGACAATCTTTTCGTCGCCTTTTAGGCCATCCAATACAATGCGCAGACCGTTAAGGCCTTCACCAAGAGAGATTGCTCGGTATTGGACAATATTGTCATCGCCTAAAACCAAGACATACTTGTTGTTGAGGTCGGTACCAATCGCCTTGTTATCAATCAACACACCTTGGTAGCTATCCGAGCCAGCGATACGCATTTTCGCGAACATACCCGGTAGAAATTTCTTATCCGCATTATCAAAAACGGCGCGAACTTGAATGGTTCCCGTTGCTTCGTCAATCGCATTATCTACAAAGTCGATGTAACCGATATGAGGGAAATCGGTATCGTTAGCTAACGACATTTGGACGACATTTTCAATTTCACCATCCGCTGAGATGAGGTTATTAATCTCTTGATATTTAAGGAAACTACGCTCATCAATGTCGAAATAAGCGTACATTTTCGAAGTAGATACCAGTGACGTAAGAACGGTTTGACCCGTAGTTACATAGTTACCTTTGGTCACTTCTGCGAAAGAAACTTTGCCTGCAATCGGCGCGCGAACCAGAGTGAATTCAAGGTCTAGTTCTGCTTTTGCCAAAGCAGCTTTAAGAGCTGAAACACTTGCAACACTACGCTGTTGATCCGCAAAACGTGCATCAACGGTCTCTTGTGAAATCGCTTTGGTTTTGCTTAGTCTTTGTGCACGTTCATAATCTTTGATTGCTTGATTCAAGCTTGTTTGAGCACTGCTAAGTTCCGCTTTCAAACGGTTAACTTCAGCAACAAACAAACGATTGTCGATTGAGAAAAGCACGTCTCCAGCTTCTACGAGATGGCCTTCTCGGAAGTGAACACGGTCTACGTAACCCGACACACGAGGCATCACGGTGACGGTTTGAGGTGATTCTAATCGACCAGTGTATTGATCAAGTTCGGTAACCTGTTCTACAAGCACTTGTGCCACTTCAACCGTTGGTGGTGGCGGCGCTGATGCTGGTGCTTCGGCGCGTGAATCTTGACATCCAGACAACACCAATGGCGCTGCAAATGAGATTAGTAGAAGAGGCGTTCTAAGGTGTTTGCCTACCATCTCGCTATCCTTATGTTAGTTTTGTACCGATCGGTATAATAATCCTGACTTTTGATATTGATCAAGTGAAATTTATAGAATGAATGGTTACAACATATGGACAACGTATGCCTGCCGCATTACCATTTAGGGGATTGAACGAATAAGTGGTAGTTAGATTATGGTAGTCGGTACAGCTGGTCGACCACGCAGTTTTGACCAAGAAAAGGCGTTAGAAGAAGCATTAAAAGTGTTTTGGGAACAAGGGTTTGAGGGAACATCTCTTTCTGACTTGACCAAGGCGATGGGCATCAATAAACCCAGCATGTATTCCGCCTTTGGTAACAAAGAACAACTGTTTCTTAAAGCGGTAGAAATGTATAAAGCCCGTGAATCAGAATATTTTTATCAGGCCTTAGAACAGGCTGATATACGTAAGGTGATCACGGACATCATCATTGGGAGCGCACAAGCGCATAGCTGTAAAGAAAAGCCAAAAGGTTGTTTGATGATCCAGGGCGCCTTGGCATGTAGTACTGATGCTAGTCCGATAAAACAGGCGATGATGGATTGTCGAAAAGAGATGGGTGAAATATTGCTAGCAAGGTTCACAAAGGCTCAAAATGAAGGCCAATTAATTGAATCTGCAGATCCACAAGTTATGACACATTTCATGGCCACTTTTCTTAATGGCTTGTCTGTTCACTCTATGGATGACGTATCACCAGACATGATTATTGCTGTGGCGGAGCTCGGAATAAAAGACTTACACGCATTCTGCTTAAACTAATGTTTTAATTAAAGGTTAAGGGGATTCGTTTTAACCTTGGAGCATGAGGTTTGGACTGTCTTGGTTATTCAAACCTCTCAAATAGCGAAGTACCATTTCATTACTTTTCCAATCACCAAGTTGAATGAGCTGGGTTAAATTTAAACCTGCATGATAACCATCTTGTAATGCACCGACACGGCTAGAGTGCCCACTCCATATGTTTCGATGCGCCTCTGTTGATGTGACAACGTCACCTAAGTCAGCAAGAAGATCATGGGCGCGCTGATAAATGCGGTCGATAGTCATGCCCGACATCGGAGTTTGACGATAGCCTGCTGGCCTTGCTCCTTTAACGGTTAGCCAACAAAAGATAAAATCATCTTCATCCAGCGGCTGGCAATAGGTTTGAACATAGCGTTTTACAATCGCTGAAAATCGGCCTGTTAATCGCTTCGGCTCTGGACTGATTGTGGTTTTAGATGTAACGCGTTCGATGTTAATGTCGCCATTTTCAAGAAACTTAACGTGCTTTTTGCGTATTTTACCGATTTCGCCTTCACGAAGTAGGGTACCATAAGCAACGGTAAGAACCGCGAGATCTCGATAAGGAACTGCCCGTTTTTCATTACCCCATAAATCCATCAATCTCAGCAAATGGTGCTTTCGAAATGGTTTAGCTTGCAGTTCGATAACTTGTGAACCCGTAATTTCCATCTCATCTTTTGGTAGTGATTTAAAGAATGTGGCAATGGCTGGTAGTTTAGTCACGTCATCCGTATTCATGATTTTATGGAATAGGCTGAGCTGAGCTCGGTATTGTTTAAGCGTATTAATCTTTACATCGAACTCTAGCTTAAGCGATTTGAACCAAGTTAATAGGACAGGGGCATAGATAGGAAAGCTATAAACGTTTTGGCCTTTACAGTAGTCATCCCATTTACGAACAACGAACGCTAACATCTTTAAAGTGTGAATACTCAACCCGCCACGGTTTTCTTCGAACTCATCTAAGTTCTTTCGCACCAGAGGTAACTCAGTCCAATTTGGGTCAAAACTCTCGTTTAGGTTTGGGAAGTTAAGTTTAAAACGACTGAGCTTCTCTTTTTGCTTTTCCCACTGCTGGACAGTTTCTTGATGAGAACGTTCAGGTGACAGCGTCACTTGGCTTTGTCGTTGAGTTGGGAGTTTCGAGTTCGTCATGGTACCAATGTTAGATACATAGTGTGATATAACTGTAATTATATCACACTATGTAATTAGAGCGACGATCGACATAAAAAACTCCATCAAACGAGGTGAGTTTCGTCTGTTAATTAGACAATGAGCCGAAATGGTAAGTTGATATGATGATCAGAGATTAATATACAGCCTAAGCATGTCTTTATGCTGGATACCGTTTTCGAATATTGGGTCGCTGTAATTGATGAGGAAATAGTCTTTAGATACCGAATCCACGCGAAAGCCCAATCTCTGGTAGTACGTTAATTGATAGCCAAAGGTACCCGTTCCTAACTCTATGCGAGTGATACCTTTTTTTGGTAACTCTGCAAGCACCGACTTTAAAAGTTCTGTACCGATACCAAGACGTTGATGACTGGGCAGAACTGAAACATTAAAAATCTCAACAGTGGTAGAAGTGAGTGGTTTAGCAATGCAAGCTCCTAGTACTTCATTATTATCACAAGCAATAAAGCACCAAGAATCATATAGATACGAGGAAATACTCGCCTCGGATGGATCCGCTTCTAACAGCAAATCAAAAGGAACCTCGCTAGGTTCGATTTCTTTAAATTCCAAGAAGAGCTCCTCGTATACAGCTAAAACTTAAGACACTAATTAAACGCCATGTTTGCGGCCATCACAACTAAAAGTACTGCAAAAATTTTCTTAATCGTGGCTACAGGAAGATGATTGGTTGCCTTTGCTCCCAATGGTGCAGTGAACCATGACGTCGAAACAATACCAAGCAAGGCTGGCAAGTAAACAAATCCCGCAAAACCATCACTCAACGAAAAGTAAGGAAGGCCAGAGCTCACGTAACCGACAGACCCAAACAGCGCGATGATGATCCCACATGCCGATGCACAACCGATCGCCTTTTTGACGTTAACAGAAAAGAAAGACAACAAAGGAACCAAAAGAGCACCGCCACCGATACCGATCATCGCAGACAACGCCCCAGTAATAGTGGTAAGAACAGTAAGCACACCTTTATTAGGTAAGGTACGTTCAGGTGCATTGTCGCTTTTGCTACTAAGGAACATTTTAACCGCGATAAGAAATACACTCACTGCGAAAATGGTTCTAATGACTTGGTCTGGCAATTGCGCAGCCATAAAGCCACTTATAAGTGCGCCCGAAGCAACCCCAACCATAATCCATGGTGCGATGTCCCACGGCACATTGCCATTTTTATGGTGAGCTATAGCAGAAGAAGTTGAAGTGAAGAGTATTGACGCCAAAGAAGTTGCAATAGCCACGACCACAACTTGATCAGATGGCAAAACGCCAAATTGCAGCAATATAATGCTCAAGATTGGGACGATGACTAGACCACCGCCAATACCCAATAGCCCAGCTAAGAAACCAACGCCGCTACCTAACACAGCACAACACAATATCAGTACTATTTCACTCACCCTTAATCTCCTATTAATTGTTAGGGTTTGCATTCCATATAAAGCAAATCATCAAAACGGATAAAGTAATATAACTGAGTAGCACATCAATGCCACCCTATAACTACATGAATATTTCTCATAATCAATGTGAAGGATTACCACTGTTTTTCGAACCTAGATTCGAGCTATAAAATAGACTCTTCTCTAAATCTAGCGAAACAATTACAGTTATATTGGCATTTGAAGTTATTCAATTATTAAATAGAGCTGTGGTGACTAATGACTGGGACTATAAAAATAATCCAGAAAGCCTAGAGAGAGTAAGGAAATAAGCTTTCAACTCAGGAAATAGGATACCGCTCAACATGACTACTGATTTTAACTTTACGATTAAAAGCATCGGACTTGATGAAAATTACCACCCTTCAGACAGTACGCGTATTACAACCAACTTTGCCAACTTAGCGCGTGGTGAGAACCGTCAGAGAAATCTACGTAACGCATTGAATATGATTAACAACAATTTCAATGCGTTAGCAAACTGGGACAACCCAAATCGAGACCGCTACTCTGTCGAACTAGAGATCGTGTCTGTTGATATCGACATTGAAGGCAAAGGTGAAAACTTCCCATCTATCGAAGTATTGAAAACTAACATTGTCGATCACGCGACCAATGAACGCATTGAAGGTGTAGTAGGGAATAACTTCTCTTCATACGTGCGAGATTACGATTTTAGTGTTTTATTGTTAGAGCATAATAAAGATAAACCTGGCTTCAGCGTCCCTGATAATTTCGGTGAACTACACGGCAACTTATTCAAATCGTTCATTAAGTCTGACACATACAAAGCAAACTTTAAAAAGCTACCTGTTATCTGCCTAAGTGTGTCAGATAATAAAATATACCAACGCACAGACAACCAACACCCAGTGTTAGGTTTCGAATATCAGCCAAACGAATCATCTTTAACTGAGCAATACTTTAAGAAAATGGGCCTAGAAGTGCGTTACTTCATGCCGCCAAATAGTGTTGCTCCGTTGGCATTTTACTTCTTTGGCGATCTGCTTAACGACTACTCGAACCTAGAACTGATCAGCACAATTAGTACAATGGAAACTTTCCAAAAGATTTACCGCCCAGAAATCTACAATGCGAACGCGGTTGCTGGTAATCGTTACCAACCAAACTTGAAGAACTCAGATCACTCACTAACACAAATCGTGTACGACCGTGAAGAACGTAGCAAGCTAGCAATCAAGCAAGGTAAATTCGCTGAAGAGCACTTTATCAAACCGTTCCAACACACGTTAGACCAATGGTCTGCGAATTTCGCTTAAGGCTAGGGGATTGTTCATATGTCAAAATTACTACCAACTTCTACCGCAGGCAGCCTACCAAAACCTTCATGGCTCGCTGAACCTGAAAAGTTATGGTCACCGTGGAAGTTACAAGGTAACGAACTAATCGATGGTAAACAGGATGCCTTACGTGTCTCATTACAATCTCAAGAGCTTGCCGGTGTCGATATCGTCAGTGACGGTGAGCAAACACGACAACACTTTGTGACGACTTTCATCGAGCACTTGAGTGGCGTTGACTTCGAAAACAGAAAAACCGTTAAAATCCGAGATCGTTACGATGCGAGTGTTCCTACAGTCGTAGGTCCAGTGTCACGTCAAAAACCTGTTTTTGTTGAAGATGCGAAATTCTTACGCTCGCAAACAAAACAACCGATTAAGTGGGCGCTTCCTGGCCCAATGACGATGATCGATACGCTTTACGATGACCATTATAAAAGCCGTGAAAAGCTAGCGTGGGAGTTCGCTAAAATTCTTAACCAAGAAGCAAAAGAGTTAGAAGCGGCTGGTGTCGACATCATCCAGTTTGACGAGCCGGCGTTTAACGTATTCTTCGATGAAGTTAATGATTGGGGTATCGCATGCTTAGAGCGTGCAATCGAAGGCCTTAAGTGTGAAACTGCCGTTCACATCTGTTACGGCTACGGCATCAAAGCAAACACCGATTGGAAGAAAACCCTAGGCTCTGAGTGGCGACAATACGAAGAGGTATTTCCAAAGTTACAGAAGTCGAAGATCGACATCATTTCTTTGGAATGCCACAACTCCCATGTTCCAGTAGAACTACTTGAGTTGATTCGCGGTAAAAAAGTCATGGTCGGTGCAATTGATGTTGCGACCAATGAAATAGAGACGCCAGAAGAAGTCGCAGAAACTCTAAGAACTGCGCTCAAATACGTCGACGCTGATAAGCTATACCCATGTACTAACTGCGGTATGGCGCCATTATCTCGCAGTGTGGCTAATGCCAAGTTGGACGCATTAAGCGCTGGCGCTGCCATAGTTCGAAAAGAACTTGAAGCTGGTGCTTAATACCAAAACGCTATGAAAAATGGGACTTGAGGAAGTCCCGTTTTTAGTTTGTTTTGAATGAAAGCTTACATATAGGTCACAGCGCATTTTAAAATTGCCCCAACGCTCAAGTAAACAAAAGCCATCTTTATTACTTCTCAAATATCCCCAGAGCAATCCAAACCGGAACCTGAGCTAACTCGCAAATACAAGACTTATACGGTCTTAAAGTTCGTTTAGCGCATCATTGGGACGCTGCATCAAAATGCAAATTACCCAACCGAAATTCAATCTGAATTCTGAGCTAAATATTCATTAGAGGGTAGGTGAGAACAGCCAGCTCTCACCCTATCAACTCCCGCATCATGGGGGGCACCCCCGACCGCTCGGCCCCAGCCACCCGTCATCCCCCGCTCAAAAATAACATTGTCCACTTGACAAGATTATTTTTGAACTATAAATTCAGGCGAAGCCCTTTCTAAATTTCTAAAGTTTAGAAGTGTAAAAATTTCTAAATCTTAAAGAAGGGTCTCAAATATTTTTCCTGCTAAAATCGTTTGATTTAATGAGTTTTACTAGAAAAAACATCACCTCTCTGGCCAATTCGCGGCCAATTCGTGGCCAATTCGTGGCCAGTTCGTGGCCAGTTCGTGGCCAAATGATGGCCATCTACAAGCATCCTCACACTAGAATATTATTCGTATTAAACCCTGTAAAATCCCAAATGGCCGTAAAATGGCCGTAAAATGGCCGTAAAATGGCCGCAAAATGGCCAGTCACTTAACCACTAATTTGTATCGAATGGCTTCAAATTGGTGCAGAACTGCCTGAATCACATGTATAGCTTCAGAAGTAGAAAGTACGTAATATTTTTTGAGTCTTGTCTAAGTACCAAATAACTCACTGGAATATTTATGCTCTAAAATGCATTAATATTCACTTCATACTTAGTGTAGGTTCGGCTATATTAACCGTTATGGTATTGGCCATAAGATAGATTCTAGGCTTGTGTCTAGAATCTAGAGTCCAAAGTCCGTCAGCGATCATCCATTGTCGGAGAGTCTTAAGTGACACTGAGACGTCATGGAGTTCTTGAAGTTTTTCGTGGGCTAGCGTTGGTCCGAAATCAGAATAGTACTGATGAATGAGTTCTAATGCTTGCAGCTTGACGCTTTCATTGACACGATTTGAAGACGGTTTGCCTCGATTTCCATGCGCGAGAGAAGCTGCACCTTGTTGAATGAAACGAGTAATGAGCCGTTGGAGTTGTCGATAAATTAAATCCAATAACTTTAAAGCGTCGCGTCGGCTTAGGTTATGGTGTAAGACATCTTGGATTATCGTCTGTCTTTGTAATTCACGGTCGTTCATAGTGATTAGCATCCTCAAACCTCCAAGGAAATGTAGGACATTTTCACTTGGTAATATTAGGACATTTTCGCTTTGTTATAACAAACTTACTGCGTATTAGATACATTATGTTAAATAGTAGTTTTTAATATTTAGGTCGATAAAACCCTGTAACTAAGCCATTCTCCTGCTCATATTGAACGCTCCGAATTTAGCTCGTTTGGTTCTCTAACTTATTAAAATTTAACAATAAGTCGATTTACCATAAAATAGATAATAACCATAAATGTTGTTGTTCAGCAAATGCTGGGCATTCTTGAACAGCAACATTTTTACGTTATCTATCTGAGCAAGATTTCGTGATGTTTAGTCTTGTAGACTTACAATCTTTGAGCCTATGACATTCGCGACACCGCCAACTTTAACTCGTTGAACACCATGTTCGTTTGATTCTACTGAAGCGAAAATCTGCGACAAGGCACCCATGACGCGGCCTTGCTCAAAAACGAATGAGCGTGAATGTTCGGTCGCTAAATACTTATCTAGATAACAAGCAAGTGCGCCACTCGCGCTGCCCGTTGCTGATTCTTCTGAAATACCAAACAAAGGCGCAAAGTTGCGGCAGCTTGCGGTTACTTCGGTGCCATCAGACAGCTCAAAGACATGAGCGCCAACTAGTTCGTGATCTTTAGAGAACTCAATCAACTTTGCTTCATCGATATTTACTTTATCGAGATACCCTTTAGGTACTTGGATAATAAGATCAGGTAAACCAGTCGATACCACCTGTGCTGGCAAACTTAAAGAGTTCAACACGTTTTCATCGATGCCAATTAAACCGGCCACTTCGGAATTTGAAAAGGTACGCCCAAACGTTGGTAAAGCCTGCTCCATGGTGACCTCGCCCAGAGCGTTGACCGATACAGGTAATATCCCTGCTTTGGTTCTCTGACGATATTGACCGTCTGTGATAAAACCTTTCTGATGTAATACAGAAAATGTCGCCAACGTCGCGTGGCCACAAAAATCTACCTCACCAGTAGTCGTAAAGAAAGAGACTTCAAAGTCTACTTCTTCATCGCTACTTACAAACGCCGTCTCTGAGTAACCAATAACCTGAGCGATGTGTAGCTTGTCTGCATCGTTGAGACGATCAGCATTTAGAACGACACCCGCTGGGTTTCCTCCGCTTCCATCCTTAGTAAATGCGTTAACTAAGAATACCTCTATGTTTTCCATCAATCCTAAACACCTTGTTTTGTCTTTGATGACTAACTTACTGGCATAGTTGGGGAAGTGCAAATTCGCTGTTTAATTACAAACTTGTGACAATTTTAGGTATGTTCTGATATAAATTCACCGCTCTGAATATATATCTCCCTTTTGCCACAGCTTTACAAATAACAGGATTTTAATTGTGTCTTTAGTTCGAGTGACAAAATTGAAAATTGCAGTAGCTAGCGCCGCTTTAATTGTGGCTAGTCTACTCGGTTGCCAAGCGTTCAGTTCCAATGAGTCTGAGACTGAAGAAGCAAAGCTAATCGTCAACTACCTTGACCAAGTATTAGACGCAACGCACCAATATGCCGTCGACAACGGTAGTTTGCCACCCATTACTTTGGATACTGACGCTAACTTTGGTTATTTGAATATCAACAACCTTATTGAGAACCCCGGATTATCCACGTGGCAAGGACCATACCTACCCTTCGAGGATACCTGGATTGGGGGGAACCAGTACATTAGCCATCCTGACTATATCGCGACACAGATCCTGCTCAAAGAAAAAGACAGTTCATGGGTGAGAGGAAGCTCTGAAACGGGCTGTCAACCTTCATCTGAGGCATGTTCACTGGCGGCTTGTATTTGGTTGGTTCCACTCGGAGCGGCTCAGGAGGTCAATCACATGATTGATGGCGAGATGAATACAGCGGATTCAGACGCCAAGGGTACCATTCGATTTGAAAAAGCTATGGTGGGAAGCCTAGTGTGTAAAATTGGTGACGACTACCCTTTACCAGAATAATTTAGACGCCTCGTCTTTGGATGGTCAAATTAGAGTGAAAATAATTAGTTATGGTGCATTAGAGCTCTTCTCTAAATTAGAATTTGCATACTCCCTCACTACTTCTCAAGATTATTTAAGAATAAAGTCGGAATGACCCCATCAGAGTACCGCACTGCGAATATTAAAGATTAGTCATCGAGAGCACTCCGTTCATCAACACTCCACAAGACTATCACCAAAGAGCATAAGCAAAACGGATGAAGCTTATGCTCTCCAATATTTCTATTGTCACCCAATAGATTTGGAACTAGCACTGTTAAGTAGCTGATAAATATAGATAGCGCTGCTGATCAAGGCGATAAACAACATCACCCAGTAAGCACCTGCCAATCCTAAATAGGTCGCCGATATTCCAGCGAAAAGGTAAGTCAATAACCACCAAAAATGAGTCAATGAAAAGTGGGCAGCGAAATATTGACTTGCATCTTGTCCAGATGATGCGTCATTGATGATCAAGCCAGAAGTCGTCTGTATTAAAGACATCCCTATCCCTAACGAGAAACAAACTACGATAAACCCAAGCCAACTTGGTAACCACGTCCCGAGATAAAATGCGACACAAATTACACACAACCCATGGATATGATATCGCTGCGGTTCCTGATTGGCGATGAGTTTGGGTAGTAGAAATGCAATCAACATCGAGCCAGCTCCTACCGCGAGTAATGCTAAAGCTGTCTCACTATCACCACCGTGTAGAATGTCATGCACATATACGACCGTGTTAACTATCACCATAGCGCTGGCAGCAGCCGCGGCCAAGTAGGCGTACCACAATCTCCGTAATGGCGGGATTGCTAAATACGCCAAGATTCCTTTATACAGCGTGTTAATGTTGAGTCGCTGTTTCTCGGCAAGCTTTGATGAATCATATGGAATGAAACACATTAGAATCAAAGCTGCTGAAAAAACAAACGTAAATGCATCGATCCAAAACAGTTGTCGAAAGGTCATCATCGTTAGCAACACTGCACTCAAAACAGGACTTACAACCTGTTCTAAGTCATAAGCGACCCGACTGTAAGACAACGCCTTTGTGTACTGCTCTCGGTCAGGTAATACCGTGGGCAGGGTCGCTTGGAATAAAGGCGTAAATGCAGCTGAGCATGCGTTAATCGCAAACATCAAAACATAGACTTGCCAAACTTGATCAGTAAACGGCAACGCAACGAAAAGGCAAGCCCTGACGATATCGAGAACCACAAGGGCTTGCTTCTTTGGCCATCGACGGCTAAAAAAAGCGAACACCGGTGCCAGACCAATGTAAGCGATCATTTTGAGGCCAAAGGCGATGCTCAGAACCATACTCGCGTCACTTTCAGCAAGTTCATAGGCCAACAAAGCAAGACATACCGAACTCAGCCCAGTACCAACAAGAGATGTGACTTGAGCTGTAAGAAGCCGGACGTAATCTTTGTTGCTCCAGATACTATTGCAAGAAACAGGTAAATTCATCACCACTCTCCCACTAAGCTTTTCACGTCTTTAAGCAATGAGTTTAACCAAAGTAATACCGCATCTTTGACCCTCTTGAACATGGTGCCTTGTTCAATATTATCAGCGCTAACTACGTTCACTCTTTTAATCGGTTGACCTTCGACACTCCAAACCACCTCACCGACTGCATCGCCTACTTTAACCGGAGCCATTAGTGTTTCGTTGATCTCAAGGATTTGCTCTACCGAGGCGACCTGGGTTCTAGGCAGTGTGATAAATACATCTTCATCAAATTGGACGGATGTTTCATTCACGTCACCCTTCCAAACCTCTGCTCGGTAAAGCTCCTCCCCTTTCTTACCGACTTGTAATGTGTCGTAAAAACGGAAACCATAATTCAATAATTGTCGCGACTCATTGACTCTAGTTTGAGCACTTGCCGTGCCCATAACAACAGATATCAACCTCATACGCCCCTGTGTTGCTGACGAGACCAAGCTATACCCGGCGGCTTCTGTGTAACCTGTCTTACCGCCATCAACATTTAACGTTTTGTCCCACAATAACTTGTTGCGGTTGTATTGCTCTATTCCGTTCCAAGTGAAACGACGTTTGTTGTAGAGAGAGTAAACCTCTGGGACATCATTAATCACGGCTTTTAATAACGTAGCCATGTCTCGTGGTGTTGTCGCAATGCTTTCCCCGTCTAAGCCATGGGCATTAATAAAGTTAGTGTTTGTCATACCAAGGGACTGTGCCCAACCATTCATTAAGCTAACGAAGGCGATCTCATCTCCTGCGACATGTTCAGCAAGCGCGACTGCAGCATCGTTACCAGATTGAATGATCAGCCCTTGCATTAAATCTTGAACATTTAAATCGTCTCCCGGTTTGATAAACATTTTTGACGATTCAGGGAAGTTAGCTGACCACGCCTTTCTACTTACCTCTACTGAGGTATCCCATTCTAGGCGCCCATTAACAATTTCTTGCCCAACAACATAAGCAGTCATCAACTTGGTGAGACTTGCTGGTGCGACTTGGACATCTGCATCACTTTCAGCCAAAACATCACCAGAATTTGCATCAATTAAGATATATCCTTTTGCACTTAAAACAGGTGCGTTAGGGATAATGACCGCATTAACGGACCCAGCATATGCAAAGGCCATTAAGATAAGAAAAGACTTCAACACATTCATGCCATTACCTCTTGCTTCAGTGCTGCTACATCACCGATGTAAGGGCGCTTGCACGACTTCCCATCATTAACATACTGAAACGCTTCGTTCCCTTTTCCACAGACAACGATTAAGTCTCCAGACTCGCTCATCTGCTTGGCGAGGGCTATCGCTTCTGCTCTGTCATTGACTTCAAAAACTGGCTTATCTTTGGCTTTTGAACGCAGCACTCTAAACAACTCACTTTGTAAAACGCCCATTGGATCATCAGATGTAAAAATTACGAGATCCGCATGTTCGGTACATATTGAACCGATGAGGCTTGCTTGTTGTATGCGGTCCCCTGTAACGCCTGCGACAACAATCAGTCTTTGGCTCGCTTTTTGTCTTGCTGCAGTCAATAGCGCTCTCAATCCGTCACTGTTATGAGCATAATCAACCAGCCCAATCGCCCCATTAGATAACGACAAAAATTGAGCACGTCCGTCGGGCATAACAACGTCTTGGATAGCATCAATAATTTGCTTCAGACTCCAACCTAATGAATAAAGTACACACGTGATTGCTAGTGCATTCTCAATGTTGTATTTAAAAGGCATGGGAGAGCGGACTTCTTGGCTCTCTTTTCCAATCTTCAGTCCAAAGTACATCCCACGCGCCGATGGTTCCCACTTTGTCGCGATAACATCGGCACTCGAATCATGCATTGAAAATGTCACAACCTTAGCTCGACCTGAGGCTCTTTCCATCACAGCGGCAGCATGAGGGTCATCAAGGTTCACCACTAATGTGCCATTGGGAGCAATGCGATCGACTATTTGTAGTTTAGCCTGCACGTAATTGTCTTTAGTGCGGTGAAAATCCATGTGGTCTTCCCCGATATTGGTGATCACTCCCATCTCAAGAGAGATAAACCCAGCTCTATCTTGCGAGAGAGCATGGCTACTCATCTCCATCACATTGAATTCTGTCCCAACACTTTGCATCTGATGAAACATGTTAAGTAGCGCAACACCATCAGGCGTGGTGTTGATAGTTGGGACCGTTTTATCATTGAGTTGTGCACCTAACGTCCCTATGTATGCACTTCGATTGGTGCGATTGAGAATTTGGTTGAGGCAATGCGACACAGTCGTTTTACCATTAGTGCCGGTCACTCCAATATGGCGCATTTTACGGTGTGGGTGTTTATAGAAGGTTTTGATAAGCGCTAGAGACTGATAGTAACTTTCCGTCACCAACGTCGGTATCGGTAGCGTCATTGGCTTATTCGATACAACGGCAATAGCCCCATTTTCAATCGCTTGCTGCACGAAATCATGACCATCATGAGTTAGGCCATAGCGACAAACAAACACATCATTTGGCTCTACGTCATCACTTCTTGTCTTGAATGACTTCACTTCCAATGAAGCTAATATCTCTAATTGTTGAGAGATTAAACTGGTCGGCATCTCAAACTCCTTAATCCAAAGCAGCCTGAAGTATAGAAATGCGCAGTTAATTAATGAAATCGAATGATTCTATATTCCGTATCGAATAGACTGATACACAAAGAAATTGAGGGGTATCCAATGGCACAGATTAATTGGCAACGAGTCGACTTGAATTTAATACTCACCTTTGATGCACTTTTTCGCCATCGTAGCGTTTCAAAGGCAGCGGAGGCTCTCCACCTAGGCCAGCCCGCTACCAGCTATAACTTGAAAAGACTACGTGAACTGCTCGGGGACCCATTATTTGAACGAGATGGTCATACGATGCGACCAACGGCAAGAGCACACGAGATCGAGCCTAAAGTAAGGCAGATCATGACAATCTTTAAAGAAGATATTTTGAACGTTGACGGTTTCCAACCACATCACTTCAGTGGAACCTTCAAGGTGGGATTCAGCGATTATGCTGAGCAGATCTTTGCACCTCAGCTTTTCGACAAGTTACAAAGCTTAGCACCCAATGCGAAAGTGATCTTTAAACCCGTTGATACTGGGAATTGTGTTACGGAACTCGAAGCTAGAAATGTCGATGTGTGCATTGGTGTATTTTCCGATCTACCCAGTAAGTTAAAAAGTACATTTCTATATAGAGAAAAGCACCTCTGTACTTTTGATAATCAAGTCCTACGTAGTGATTTGCCCATTTCATTAGAAACCTACTTAGAGACACCACAAATGATCGTTACGGCGAACCAAGCGCTTACTACTCGTGTAGACCAAACACTCGAAGAGCTAGGGGTTCAACGAAATGTTGTATTAGGTACAACAAGATTCTTAACCATACGAAGAATGCTGACAGGTAGAAAAACGTTAGCCGTAATGGCTGAAATGGTGGGTAGAACTGATCTAATCGATGACTCGTTGACGCTTTGCGAACCGCCTATCGATATACCTGATTTCGACGTCGAATTAGTATCACTAAGCGCCGACAGTTCGCATCCAAGAATTACATGGTTATCAGATTTGGTTAAAGAAGTCGTTACGGAGAAAGTTTCAAGGCTGCGTAATACCGAACAATAAACTAAGCACTGAACACCTTGAGACAAGCAGGTAT